>NZ_JBGUES010000154.1:0-5616 GCF_041821165.1 Poseidonibacter sp.
ATGCAGTATGCAATTGATGAAACAAATAGAAGAAAAAAGATTCAAGAAGCATATAATAAAGAGCATGGAATAACTCCAAAATCTACAAAAAGAAGACTTGATGAAAGTTTAAAACTTGAAGAGTATGATGCCTTAGCTTGGAAAAAAGAAAAAGTAGAAAAAATGCCAGCTGCTGAACGTAAAAAAATATTAATAGAGTTAAATAAACAAATGAAAAAAGCATCTCATGATTTAAACTTTGAAGAAGCTATTAGATTAAGAGATGAAATAGAAAAAATTAAGAAGATATAAAATGAAAAAAGCAACAAAAAAAGAGATAGAAATTATAAAAGAAGCTTTTGTAGAGAAATACTCAGATGCTGTAACAGAACTTGATTATAAAAATGATTATGAGTTATTAATAGCTATTATTCTTTCAGCACAATGTACTGATAAAAGAGTAAATATTATAACACCTGCTTTATTTGAAAAATATCCAAGCGTTTATGAATTAGCTGATGCTTCATTAGATGACGTAAAAGAGTTATTAAAATCATGTTCTTTTTTTAATAATAAAGCTAAAAATATTATAAAAATGGCACAAAGTGTTATTTCTGATTACGAAGGAAATATTCCTCATATTCAAAAAGAGCTTATGAAATTAGCAGGTGTGGGAAATAAAACAGCAAATGTATTTATGATTGAGTTTGAGGGTGCAAATTTAATGGCTGTTGATACTCATGTATTTAGAGTTTCTCATAGACTTGGTTTAAGCGATGGAAAAACTGTTGAGATAACTGAAGCTGATTTAGTTAAAAAACTAAAAGGACATGATTTACATATTTTTCATCAAGCAATGGTATTATTTGGTAGATACATTTGTAAAGCTGTAAAACCTGATTGTGATAATTGTATGTTTCCACAAGTGTGTAAAACAACAAAATCATTTAAACCTGCATAGAATAAATATTACTGTTTATAGTATTTTTATGTAAAAAATACATAATATACTATTAAACAAAAGTATGTAAGAATGTATTTATGAAAAAAAACAATTCAATTGAAATACAAAAATATCGCAAAAAAATAATTATAATACTATTAGTAATTATAGCTATTCCTATTGCAATTTTTTTAATAAGTAATTCACAAAAGATATTCTCTTCTATGACCTTAGATAGTAAAGAAAGTGTTAAAAAAGAGAAGACCTTACCATCTGAATTAAAATGGTTTAATACTTTTGGCGAGCCTAAATAAGTAAAAGAGGTAAAATAAGTTTACTTAATTTTACACTCTTCTTTGAAATCTTTAAAAATAAATTCATCTTCAATTTCTAAAACTTCTACATCATTTGCTTCACAAACATAATCTTTTCCATCTTTATTGATGATATAAATCATTTTGAAAATTGATTTAGAATTACTTAAAACTTCAACATTTGTTTGTTTCATAGATAATTTTTCAATTTCAATATTTTTATCTTTTAGATACTTAGCTTTAAAAGAATCAGGAAGTCTATTGTTATCTAGATGGTTATAATAAATGCTAGATACAATTATAACAACAATAACAATTAGAAAAGTAGATAACTCTTTTTTTGTAAAGCTAGTTTTTATTTTATAAATTACATATACAAGTATAAGTAATATGATTAATGAAAATATTAGTATTTGCATATTTATCCTTTTATTTTATTTTATTTTGTATTTTTTGCTTATAGGCATTTGAAGATAGGTATTTACCATTTGATACAGGTTTTGGTATAAAATCATCCTCTAGTATTTGTTTTTTTATATTCTTCTTATTTGTAATACTTGAAGTAATATTTTTCTTATCTGTTGTTATATTATTGATAAGTCCACTTTTAAGATTATTTAAAATTAATAAAACTGTATCTATATCTTTATTATCAATATCTAAAGTTATTTTAGCCAAATGAGTTCCTTTTTTATTTGTGTTATTATATCTGATATAAACAAAAATATCGTTTGACATAGTATTGAAAATATTCTTAAAAATGATATACTAAGATTATAAAATAAAAGGTTATATTATGAAAGATAATGCTGAAGAATTTTATGATATGGTTATCATTGGTGGCGGCTCTACGGGTTCAGGAATTGCCTTAGATGCATCTACAAGAGGCTACAAAGTTTTATTGCTAGACAAAGATGATTTTGCATCAGGAACTAGCTCCAAAAGCTCTAAGTTGATTCATGGCGGGGTTAGATATTTAGAAAAAGCAATAAAACAGTTTGATAAATCACAATATAATCTTGTAAAAGAAGCTCTAAGTGAAAGAAATCTATTTTTAAAAAATGCACCACACCTAGCAAAAACATTAAAATTAGATACTCCAATTTATAAATGGCTTGATATTGCTTATGTTTATATAGGATTACTTATTTATAGATTAATAAGCGGTTCAAAAAAAATAAAAGATAATGAGTATATTAATAAAACTGTTCTAAGTTTAACTCAACCAAATATAAAAAAAGAAAATCTAAAAGGTGCAATATCTTTTTATGATGGAAGATTTATAGATTCTCGTATGGTAATTGCTATTTTGCAAACTGCCCAGTATTATGGTTTGGAAGCTAGAAATTATAATGAAGTTAAATCTTTTTTATATGATAAAGAAAATAAAATTTCTGGCTTAGAAATCTATAATAAATTAGAAGATAAAAGATATACAGTTAAATCAAATTGTATAATAAATGCAAGTGGTGCAAATGTTGATAATATTAGAAAAATAGATGATAATAACTGTGAAGAGGTAATGCAATTAAGTTCAGGTATTCATATAGTTATTGATAAAAAAGTTTTACCTTATTATGAAGGAATATTAATTCCAAAAACAAGTGATGGTAGGGTGATTTTTGTATTACCATATTTAGAACATTGTTTAATAGGAACAACAGATAACAAAGTAGATTATACAACATCACGAGAAGCTTCAAAAGAGGATATTGATTATTTAATAAATCATGTAAATGAATACTTTGATATTAAAATAGAAGATAAAGATATATTATCATCATGGAGTGGAATAAGACCATTAATAAAAGAAGATAAAAAACATACTCAAGAGTTAGTAAGAGAACACAAAATTATAAAATCAAATAATGGCTTAATTTCAATAGCAGGTGGAAAATGGACTACTTATAGAAAAATGGCAGAAGAGCTTGTTGATTTTACAATCAAAAACAATTATTTAAGCAAAAAAGAGAATTGTAAAACAAAAAAATTAAAAGTAGTTGGCTCTCAAATGAATAATCATGTAGTAGAGTCAATATTAGATTCTAGTGATTTATCTAAAGAAACAAAAAAATCATTATTAACTTTTTATGGAGATAGAGCAATTGCAATTGCTAATTTAGCAAAAGAGCAAAATGCTTTTGAATTAATACATAAAGATTTACCTTTTATAGAAGCAGAAGTAATATATACAATGAAAAATGAATATGTAAAAAAGCCAATAGATTATTTAGCAAGAAGAGTTTCTTTATGTTTTATTGATAAACAAAAATCTCTTTTATGTGTAGATAACTTGTGTAATATTATGGGAAAAATATTATTATGGGATACGCAAAAAATAGAAGAAACAAAAATGGAAACAAAAGAATTTATAAATAATAACTTTTAATTAACAGTAAATTAACAAGAGCTTGTAATAATTCATAAATTTATTCACACAAGGAAAATTTATGAAAAAAGTTATAACACTATCATTTATAACAACTGCTGTATTGTTAAATGCAAGTGAAATTAATACTTTAGAGACAATAACTGTATCACAAAAAGTAAATACAAAAATAGTAAAAAATATTAGTAATGAAGAGATTAAAAGTGCAGATTTAGCTGAAGCCTTAAGTAAAAATATCCCATCAATTTCAATTGTTAGAAGAAGTGGTATTGCAAATGATATTATTTTAAGAGGTCAAAAAAAAGACAATATCAATGTAATTATTGATAATGCGAAAATTTATGGTGCTTGTCCAAATAGAATGGATCCTGTTACTTCTCATGTTTTAGCAAATAATATTCAATCAGTTGAAGTTATTGAAGGTCCTTATGATGTTGAAAACTTTGGAACACTAAGTGGGAAAGTTACAGTAAATACTAAAAAACCTACAAAAGATTTAGAGGGTGAAGTAAATTTAAACGCTGGGAGTTTTGGATATAAAAAAGCAAGTGCAACTATTAGTGCGGGAACTGATAGTTTTAAGTTCCTTATATCTACATCTATTGAAAAAGGTGATCAATATGAAGATGGAGATGGAAATGATTTCTTAGAGCAACAAATACAAAAAAATGTCCCAACTGCAAATAGATATTCAAAATCTGACATAGAAGCTTTTGAGAAAAAGACTTTATTAACAAAAGCAAGTATAAATGTAAATGATAATTCTGAAATAGATTTATCATATACAGCTAATAGAAGTGATAATGTTTTATATCCTAATACACCAATGGATGCTGATTATGATGACTCTAATATCTATACTATTGCTTATACGCATAGAAATCTTGGTGATTTATCAAAAGAGTTAAAATTAGATTATTATTACTCTAATGTAGATCATCCAATGAGTGTTAGATTAAGAAATAATGCAATGATGATGAAAGATGTAACAAATCATATGAAGTCATCAATTTGGGGAACAAAAATCAAAAATAGTTTAGAATTAGAGGATACTCTTTTTACTTTAGGTTTAGATACAAGTACAAGAAATTGGAAAGGTCAGAAATATAATAATGACTTGTCTACAAATGCACCAAGTTTATCTTCAACTGATACTACAAATAAAGCAGTATTTGCAATAGTAGAAAAAACATTTGGAAAATTAGACTTAGAGTTTGGTTCTAGATATGATTATACTGATATTGATTCACTTAATATTTCTAAAACTGATAAAAAATACACTTCACTAAATGCAAATGTTTTTGCTACTTATAATGTAGATAAAAATACAAAATATTTTGCAGGTCTTGGAAAGTCATCAAGAGTTCCAGATGCTAGAGAGTTATATTATGGTTCATCAAATAATAATTTAGAAGATACAAAAAACTATGAAATAGATTTAGGTTTTGATAAAACTATTGGAGCTTTTAATATTAAATCAAAAATATTTTATTCAAAGTTAGAGGATTATATTTATAATACAGCAAGCTTTGAAAATATAGATGCAAGAATATATGGTTTAGATATTAGTGGATTCTACTATTTTACTGATGAGTTATCTTTTGATTATGGGCTTTCTTATCAAAGAGGTAAAAAAGATGGAAATTATAGTGATAAAGATTTAGCAGAAATAGCACCATTAAAAACAAACATAGCCTTTAATTATGAAAGCAATAAATCAAAATATACAGCTGAGGTAATTGCAGTTGATTCTTGGGATAGTTTTGATGCAGACGCAAAAGAGCAAAAGTTAGCAGGATATGCTTTAGTTAATTTAAAATATAATAATCAAATCTTTAAAAATATTGGTCTTAGTTTAGGTGCTGATAATATTTTTGATAAAACTTATGCTTCAACAAATACATATCAAGATGTTACATATGTTGAATCAGGAGGAGATAGAGTATTATTAAATGACCCAGGTCGGTATTTTTATGCAAATTTAAAATATA
>NZ_JBGUES010000155.1:0-5555 GCF_041821165.1 Poseidonibacter sp.
CTTTTTTATAAACTAAAGATATATAACTACCTTTTACAATAGTTTCTAAGTTTTCTAAACCATCTAAACCTAATTTTGCTTTGGCTATAAAAAACTCACTATTATTTGTTAATAGATATTTATACTTCTTATATATAAAAGATTTTGAAGTTATATCATTTTCATTTAAAATAATATCTTTTACTTTTCCAATTATTATCCCTTTATAAATAATAGGTGTATTTTGAGCAATTGTATTTGCATCTAAAAATTTAATATCAATATCAATTTTCTCTTTTATATCATCATTATTTGTATATAAGTGATAGTTTTGAGTTATATCTATTTTTTTAGCTTCTTTATCTTTTGTTGTTACTGTAATACCACCTACAATAGCAGAATATAAGGAACCTACTTCTACATTTAAACCAGCTGGTCCATAGTTTACTTTTAGTGCATTATTTAAAATAAAACTTGAGCTTTCATTTACTAAGTGATTAAATTTATCATAGATATAAGCTTTTATAAATACTTTTTCTTCTTTAAACTCTTTTGATACAATTTCTCCAATTTGGAACTTATTATAAAAAATTGGAGTCCCTACTTCAACACTATCATTATCTTTAACAATTAAAGAAATATAATATCCATTTTCAATCAAAGCATTATCAGGTTGACTATCAAGACCTAAAAATGAAAATTGTTCTTTCGCTTCTTCTAGTTCTTTATATGTTTTAAACTTAGGTGAAATTTCTATTTTATATCCACTTATTAAAGTGCTTAGACCTGATACTTTTGTTAAAGAAACAGTTGGTTTTTTAATCCAAAATTGAGAACTATCATTTGCTACATATTTTGCAACTTCACTTTTTACTAAGATATTTACTTTTACACTTTTTAAATCATCATGAATACTTATTTTTCTTACTTTTCCTAGTGTTAAACCTTTATACTCTAATGTTGTAACACCCTCTTTTAAACCCTCAGCACTTTTAAAAACAACACTTATTGTTGTTCCTTTTTTCATATAAGATTCATAAGCAACCCAAGATAAAATACACATGATTATAATAGGAATAATCCAAATAAAAGAAACAGCCTTTTCATCTTTTATATTAGCTTTGTATACTAAATCATTCTCTTGCATTTTATTTTCCTTCATCCCATATAATCCTTGTATCAAATCTATGTGCTGCTATCATGGTTATTATTACAACCAAGGTAAAAGATGTAGCAGCTATTCCACCTTTTATATTAAAGACTTCTCCATAATTTACAACAGAAGCTAAAATGGCAACAACATAAATATCTATCATTGACCATTTTCCTATAAACTCTATAAATTTTAAAATTCTAACCTTTGTTTTATTGCTCATTTGAATATTTACTTTCAAAGATATAAATATCATTAATAAACCTGTTAGTTTTACAATAGGTATTATAATACTAGCAAAAAAAATAACTCCTGCTATAAAAAAGTTTTCATCATCAATAAAATCTATAACACCTGCTAATATTGTACTTTCTTTTACAAGCCCTAGTTTGGTAATTATCATCATTGGATACATTAATGCAGGAATATATAATAAAATCGCACAAATAACTAAAGCAATAGAAATTTGTAAAGAGTGTTTTGCCCTTTTTCTTACATGATGATTACATCTATTACATACAAAAGTATTATAGTTTTCTTTTTGAAATACTTTATGACAGTTTTGACATGAAATTAAAGCCATTTATTCTCCAAGTACTGTTTTCCCTTCAAATCTTACATTCATCATAAATAAAGAAAATATATATGCTAACATAAGATAAAAACCTAAATTAAACTCTGTTGTATCAAACATAGCAATAAGTTTAATATATGAAACAATAATACTTATTATGAAAACTTCTATAAAAGCCCATTTCTTGAAAAAATAAAAACCATCATGTAAAAGTGTATCTGTAAATATTTTAAATTTTGTGTGAATTTGAATAAATGAAAATATAATTACTAAAGAGTTTAGAACAGGCGCAATTATAATAGTAAATAATACAACTAATGCTACAAAAAATAAGTTTTGCTCTAATAAAATTGAAATTGTTCCAAATAGTGTAGCTTTGATTTGTATATCATTTATAGAAATTGATATTAAAGGATAAAGACTTAGTAAAATAAATATAAGTAGTGAAGAAAAAGCATAATATAAAGAGTCTAAACTATGTTTTTTAGAAGTAATAATCTTAGTATTACATCGTGGGCATCTTTGGGAAAGATTCTCATAGGGCTGTTTTTTTACAAATAAGCCACAACTATAACACTCTATTATATTTTTTAAATCTCTTTTCATAAAATACCTGATATTAATATCAGATATTCTATCATATTAAGAAGTTAAACAAAATAAAATGCTTTATTAATTAATATGGGCTAATTAAGTACTTCTTCTTTTCCAATAAACTCTTTACTTAAAGCATCATTTACTATTTCTTTTGCAAGTTTATCTGTTTGAATTGCAATATCATGAGTTTTTGTTGCAGTTTCTGCATTTTTTTGTGTTTGTTGGTCTAATTGATTTACAGCATCATTAATTTGTGTTATTCCTGATTCTTGTTCTGTACTTGCAATTGAGATTTCATCTATTTTTTTTGTAGCTTTATTAATATTTTCTAATAGTGATGTATAACCTTCAATCATATTTGAAGATATATTTTTACCCTCTGTTGCTTTTGATGTAGCGTTTTGTACTAAATCTTTAATCTCTTTTGCAGCTTCTGCAGATCTGCTTGCAAGATTTCTAACCTCTTGTGCAACAACTGCAAAGCCTTTTCCTGCTTCTCCTGCTGTTGCTGCTTCAACTGCAGCATTAAGTGAAAGAATATTTGTTTGAAATGCAATTTGATCAATTATAGAAATAGCATCACTAATTAATGTTACTTGTTCTGTAATATCTTCCATTGCTCTACTTGTATTTTGAGCTAAATCTTGACCTGTATGAGCTGAAACATTTAAATCACTTGCATACTTACTCATCTCTTTTACATTTTGAGAATTACTTACAATAGTACTTGTTATCTCTTCTAAGGCTGCTGCTGTTTCTTCTAATGAAGCTGCTGCTTCTGTTGATGAATCATTTAACTTATCCACATTAATAATTAAAATATCAGATGATTTATCTAAAGTTAAACCAATTTCTAATGAGTTTCTTAGTAATTGTGAAATACTTGAACCTAAGTTATTTACACCACTTGCTAATTTTTCTAAATGCTCTTTTATTCCATTTGTTGAAACTTGTTTTTTATAGTTTGAATTTGAAAACTCTGTAAATGCTTCTAAAATATTATCTATATTTTTTTCAAGATTTGTACCCATTTTATTAATAACAGATGTTAAATCATTTAGTAAAGGATTTGATGAAGTTTTATTTATTTTTAAAGAGAAATCACCTTGCTCATACTCAGCAAGTACACTAATTGTTACATTTATAATCTCTTTATCTTTTTCGAAATCTATTTTAATTGTTTGGATATTATCATTAATAATTAATGACATTTGACTTATTTCATCTTTTCCATCAATATGTAAGTTCTTAACATCTGATGTTTCTCTATTTAAATATTTAAAGAATGAAATTAATCCATCTTGAAAATTATTTAAAGAGTTTACGATATTTCTTGAAATCATAAATATCATAATTGAAATCAATAAAATAACACTAATAGTAGTTAATAAAAGTTGAATAGATAAAGTAAGAGTTTTTTCTTCTAATATTTTACTAAGTTGTGTTAATATATTTAAAATAGACTCTTCTGTTCTATGTACAGACGCTCTCATTTCCCCTTTAATACCTAAATTAGCACTTAAACCTAGTTTTATCTCTTCATCAACAAAAGATAAAAAATCATTGTTATAACTATTTAAATTTGATTTTAATTCTGTTGAAATTAAATTTTCATCATTAATTAATTTATTGATTTTTAATTTAAAATTCTCTACATATTTTAAATCTTTTCTTAACATAAAATCTTTTTCTTGTTTTCTTAGATCATATACTTTTGCTAATAGTTCATAATTATTAGATTTTTTTGCATAATTTTGAACATTATGAACACTAGCTCTTAAGTTTCCATATAGCTTTTCTTTTGGATTTAAACCTATTTTTTGTTGAGATAAAACTAATAAATGGAAGTTCTTTTTATAATCAATAATGGCTTTATTAAAGTTATTAATCATTTCTTTATTTAAATTTTCTTCTTCTAAAAAGTTTTCAATTTCTTTAGTGTTTTCACTTAGAGCAATAAAGGTTTTATTAAATTCATCCTCGTATTTCAACTCTTTTCTTAATAAGAAATCTTTTTCATGTTTTCTTAAATCCAATGTCTTAATTTCTAATTCTTCAATTAGATTTTTAGCATTATATAATTTCCCTAAGGTATTGTTAGAATATTGATTAAATAAAACGACAACAATAAACCCAATAATAGTAATACCTACAACTATTAAAAGTTTTCCTTTAATTGATATATTTTTAAACATAATTTAGCCTTTTTGGTGTTAAGTATAAATTATTTTTTTAATTTATACCAATTCTATAGTATTTCTACTAGTTATTTACGCATTCTATCCAATTTAAATAATAAATTGTATGTATTTTTTACTATATATTAAACTTTAGCTAAATAAAGATTAAAAGTTTTTTTAAATCAATTTTAGAAAATATATAGTAATATGTGCTTTCAATTAAATATAAATAGAATATAAAAGGTTTATAAATGCAATATAATATTACAGCTGGACAAGTAGGTGTTAGACCACCTGTTACAAAACCAAGCCCAAAGGTGTTAGAGTTTTTAGGTGAAGAAGGAATGAGAAAATTAGTATCTGACCATTATGATTTATTAAAAGAAAGTAATATTAGAGGATTATTTCCACCAAGTGAGCAAGGTTTTGCATTAGCAAAACAGCACTCTGCTGATTTCTTTATTCAAATTTGTGGAGGACATCCATATTTTAATGAAAATAGAGGAGCACCAATGATGGCTGCACGTCATGCACCATTTGCTATTACTCCTGAAGCTAGAAGAATTTGGCTAGAATCTTACATCATAGTTTTATCAGCACTTGATATGCCAGATGATTTAAAAGAATCTCTTTGGAACTATCTTGATATTTTCTCAATTTGGATGATGAATACACCTGAATAAAAAGTTATAAATTAAAAGAGCATTGCTCTTTTAATTTCCTATTGCTAAAGCATATAAAATCATACTATTTTCACCAATTAACTCACAAACCTCATCGTCATAATAAGCACCTATTCCACTACATCCAATATTTAGATAATTTGAAGATATATATAGTCTATGTCCTATAATTCCTGCTTTTTGATAAGCTTCTTGATAGTTTGAACTTTTACTTACTAGAAAAAATGTAACAGCACTTGATTTTCCTAAATCTTGCTCTAGGCATAAATACCCTGCTTTTTCTTTTAAATCACCCTCTTTTATACATACACCATCTTTATATAAACCTAAAGACATTCCTTGAACTCTATTTATTACATAATAAATATCTACAAGTTCATCACAATCAG
>NZ_JBGUES010000156.1:0-5528 GCF_041821165.1 Poseidonibacter sp.
TGAAAATAAAATAGATGAAGTTATTAATACTTTTATAATAAGAGATAATCTAAATGAAATAAATTTTTATCCAAATAGAATAATTATGGAAGATTTCGCTGGAATTCCAGCACTTGTAGATTTTGCATCAATGCAAGAAGAAATTTTAATTAGTAGCCAAAATCAAAAACAAATAAATCCAAAAATTATGGTTGATTTAGTTATTGATAACTCTTTAAATAGTAATAATAGAAATAGTAGAAACACTGCTTCTTCTGATATAAAAAATGAGATTAATGCAAATAAAGAAAGATATAAATTCGTAAAATGGGCAGAGTATAAATTTAAAAATTTTTCTGTTATTCCATCTGGTTCTGCACTTTGTCATCAAGTGAATTTAGAATACTTATCTACAATGTTAAGCGTAAAACAAATAGAAGATAAAGTTTTTATTTTTCCTGAAACAATTGTAGGAACAAATAATGATACTACAATGATAAATTCATTAGGAGTATTAGGTTGGGGTGTATCAACTATTCAAATTGAATCTTTAATGTTAGGTTCAAATCTTTCTTTAAACTTGCCAGAAGTTGTAGGAATTGAAATAACAGGTTCCCTAGCACAAGGTGTTAGTATAATAGATGCTGTTTTAACTCTTAGTAATATACTAAAAGAGTATAAACTTAGTGGAAAATTTGTAGAGTTTTATGGAAAAGGATTAAGACATATTTCAGTAGAAGATAGAGCGATTTTATCAAATATTGTACCCCAATATAATGCAATTTGTGGATATTTTGGAGTTGATGATAATACTATATCTTTTGTTGAACAAACAAGAGGAGTTGATGCATCACTAATCAAAGACTATTATAAAAAACAATCAATGTTTGATTGTGTTGAAACTTTAGATTATGATGAGTATATTCAATTTGATTTATCTTTAATCAAACCTCTTGTAGCAGGTCCTAAAACATTTCAAAATAAAATTTGTGTAAAAGAAGTAGCAAGTAAATTAGAATCATTTAAAAAAGGAAATTTTATAAAAGACAATGATATTGTTCTTGCTACAATCAACTCTTGTGCATCTTCTTCTAATCCAACAGTGCTTATTCAAGCTGCACTTTTAGCTAAAAAAGCATGTCTTTTAGGACTTAAAATAAATAGTAATATAAAAAGAGTTTTTAAAATAGATTCTTTAATTGTAAAAGAGTATTTACTTAAACTAGATTTATTAAAATATTTAGAACAACTTGGTTTTGAAATTGAAGAATACTGTAATACAACTACTTATGAAAACTCTAATGAATTAGTTCAAAGAGTAAGTTTAGATATTGAAAAATTTAATCTAAATACAGCCTCTTTAATTTCAGCAAATCAAAACAATGAAATAAAAAGTCATCCTTTAATAAAATCAAATTGGTTAATGTCTCCTGCCCTTTTAATAGTATATTGTATAAAAGGAAATATGAACTTTGATATTACAATAGAATCATTACACCAAGATATTTTTTTAAGTGATATTTGGCCTAGTATGAACGAGGTAAATGAATATTTAGAAAAGTTAGATTATAAAGTATATAAAGAGGTATATAAGAATATATTTATAGGTGATGAAACTTGGCAAAATATAGAATATAAAGAAACAAATACTTATTTATGGGATGAAAACTCTACATATATTCAATCTTCACATATATTTGAAGAAAAAAACTTAGAAAAGATTGAAATAAATAATGCAAAAATTATGGCTTTATTTGATGATAATATAACAAGTGAACAATTAGCACCACAAGGAGCAATAGCACCTTATTCTTCTTGTGCAACATATCTTCAGAGTAAAGGATTAAAACCTGATGAATTTAATTCTTTTGAAAATAGAAGTGCAAATGAAGAAGTTATGATAAGAGGAACACTTTCAAATAGTAAACTTAAAAATAAAATTGTATCTCCAAAAGAGGGTGGGTATACAAAAGATTTTCAAAGTAGTGAGATTATGAACTTTTATGATTTTTCTTTAAAAATGAAAAAAGAGAATACTCCTTTAGTTATTTTTGCAGGAGATAATTTTGGAATAGGTAAACTAAGAGATTGGGCTGTAAAAGGTATTAAACAATTAGGAGTTCAGGCAATAGTAGCAAAATCATTTTCTAAAGAGTATAAAACAAGTTTAATATCAATGGGAATTTTACCTTTAGAGTTTATTGATGATGATATTAAAAGTTTAAATTTAAAAGGAAATGAGTTAATTTCTATTAAAACTGAAAATATAAAAATAGATCAAAAAATACAAATAGAAATCAAGAGAAAGGATGAGGTATTTAAAGTTACTGTTTTATCATGTCTTAATACAATAGAGCAAATACAGTACTATAAAAATGGTGGAATCTTATCTTATCTTCTTAAAAATACTTTCTAGTTTTTAAACTAGAAGTATTTAAATTATTGAGTAATTATTTCTAACTCTTCTAATGTTAATGGCCAAGATTTTGTAAATAAATGTTTATTTAATTCATATCTAATCGAATCAGGAATAGGCATAGATTTTTTTGTTTCATGATTAAAATGAATCATAACACCTTTTCCAATAGTACAAAGTTTTCCATTTTGATAAACCGCATGAACTAAATCAACAGAGCTATTTCCCATTTTTTGAATAGCTGTTTTTACAATTACTTCTTTACCATAAAAAACTTCTTTTAAAAAATCACATGAACTATGAGCGATAACTAAATTCCATTTTTTAGCATCTAAATCAGGAATAAAAAGTCTAAAAAAAGGATCTCTTGCTGCTTCAAACCAAACACCATAAGTATTATTATTTATATGTCCTAATGCATCAGTTTCTAAAAAACGAGGTTGTATTATTTCTGTAAACATTTTAAAACTCCAAAATTTTTATTATGATTAGTTTATCAAAAAGCTCTTAGATTAGAGTTAAATATTTATTATTATTTTTTTACTATTTTTAACTTTAAATACTCAAAAATGTTTTAAAACCAATTCTAAAGCTAAAACCCCCTAAAATACAATAAAAATTTCAAGGAATTCTATATATGCCATTTTCAAAATTTAATCTTTGCCCTTTAATATTAAAAGCATTAGAGCAAAATGATTATTCTACACCTACACCTATTCAAGAAAAGGTAATTCCCTTAGTTTTACAAAAGCATGATATTATGGCAAAAGCACAAACAGGTAGTGGTAAGACTGCTAGTTTTGTTTTACCTATTTTAAATATTTATTCTCAAAATAAAGCTTTAGGAAAAGCAAAAATTAAAGCATTAATATTAACACCAACAAGAGAATTAACTCTTCAAGTTGCAAATAGTTTTGATATTTTTAGTGAATTTTTAGAAAAAAAGCCAAAAGTTGTAAGTGTAATAGGTGGTCAAAGTATTGGTGATCAATTATTAGATATTCAAAAAGGTTGTGATATTGTTGTAGCAACGCCTGGAAGATTACTTGATATTATAAAAAAAGGGCAAATTAATTTATCAAATCTTGAGTTTTTTGTACTTGATGAAGCTGATAAGATGTTGGATTTAGGTTTTGAAGATGAATTAGAACTTGTGTTAAACTCTTTACCAGACATTAGACAAAACCTTCTATTTTCTGCAACTTATCCTCCTAAAATGTTAGAAATTGCATCAAAAATTACACAAAACCCTACAGAAGTAAGTATTGCATTTGAAGAGCCAACAGTTCAAACAATAAAACAAAGAGCAATAGAAGTAAATTTAGAAAATAGAAGTGCATTATTAAGAGATATTATTTCAAATGAAAAATTGGAACAAGTTTTAGTTTTTATGGCAAATAAAAGAGCTAGTGATAATATTGCTTCAAAATTTAGAAAATATGGATTAAAAGCTGAATCTTTTCATGGTGATTTAATTCAAGAAGATAGAAATATTACTTTAGAAAATTTTAAAACAAAAAAAACGAATATCTTATTTGCAACAGATATAGCAGCTCGTGGTTTACATATAGATGATATTTCTTGTGTTGTTAATTATGATTTACCAAGATCAGCTGATGATTATATTCATAGAATTGGAAGAACAGGAAGAGCAGGAAAATCAGGACTTGCAATATCTTTTATCACTTTAGAAAATAAAGAACATTTTAAATTAATTCAAAAAAGATCAAATATAAAATTAGATTTTGAACAAGTAGAAGGTTTTGAACTTATTGGAAACCCAATAGAAAAACAAAAAGGTAAAGAGCCTATTAAGGGAAAAAGAAAAAGTAAAAAAGATAAATTAAGAGAGCAAAACGAGAATAAAAGTAATTAATTTACACTCTTAGTTAAATCATAAAAGCATACTTTAAACGTATAGCTTTTATTTTATATCATCAATAATTTGAAGTAATATTTCTTGAGTATCTTGAGCTAATTCAATTAAATCAGGATTTATATCATCTACTAATTGAGTTAAAGAATTCATTGCAATAATTGTCTGATTATCTTCTTGATATATAGAAATTTTACAAGGCATAATTATTGACATTGACATATCTTGACTTAAAAATTCTAATGCAATATTAGGATTACAAATATCAACTATTTGACACTCATTTTTTAAATCAACACCTTTACTTTTTAATTTTTCTTTTACATTATGTATATGTTGTACACCAAACTTGTATTTTGCTACTGTTTCTTCTAAGCAAGTTACTACTTCTTGAACACTCTTTTTTGATTCTTCAATATATTGCATTTATATTCCTATTTTTTCGTAATTATAATATTTTATTTATGCTAAAAAGCTTTTATTCTTCACTTTCTTGTGGATTTTGTAATGAAGCAATTTTTTCATCAATTAATCTTAATGCATTATCTTGCGTTCTATAAGATATCTCAGGTAATTCTCCACCAAAAAGTTTATTTGCTTCTTCAAATCCTTGAACAATACCTTCTCTTCCTTTTTTAAGAAGTTCTATATCATCTCCTGCAAAACTAAAAACAAAATCTGAAATTCTTTGAGAAGTTTTTTCAACACCAAAAAAACCATCTTCTGCAATAAGAGCACTAGCTTCTTCTTCTGATAAGTCAGTAATTGCTTTACCTTCATATCCTAATTTTTCTAAGCTTAATCCATTAAGTGCTTCTTTTCCTGATAAAAAGTCTAATACATCTTTTCTTTCATTTGTTAAAGATGCTTGAACAAGACTATTTCCTTTTCCTAAATCAGATGAATCCATTGCAAATAATACTATTTGAGCATTCATTGATATTTGTACAGAAAAAGCAGAATCTTTTAATGTCTTTTCTAAATCTTTTTCTTCTGTTTTTGTATCTTTTTTTAATTGATGTTCAGCCATTCTATCAGATTTGATATCTGAGTTTGCATTTTGTTTATATGCATTTATATTTTGAGTATTAGCTAAGTTTACATTCATAACAATGCCTTTTGATTTTAATTTAATCTATATATAAGCATTGTATATCACTATGTGTTAAAATTCTCTTAGTTAATTTTGTTTTTCTCGTTTAAATTTAAGGTATGAAGTATTGATATTATGTTTTCTATCTACTTTTGTAAAGTCCT
>NZ_JBGUES010000157.1:0-5519 GCF_041821165.1 Poseidonibacter sp.
TCTTCTTAAATCAAATAAAAACAAATATTTAATTAGAGTTTTTAAACATAAACATAGTTCAAATATAAAAAGAAAATATGAGTATAAAATTCAAAATAAAGCTAGCAAAAAAAATATAGCTGCAAAACCTTATATCTTAGATAAGAAAAATGATTTAATGATTTGTGAATATCTAAAAGGTAAACATAAAAATAAATTAGAAAAAAAAGATATAAAATCACTAATTAAGTCTTTAAAAATTTTACATAAAATCAAATCAGATGAAAAAGCATATGATTTAAAAGCAGATTTTATAAACTATAAAAAGCAACTTCAAGATGAAAAATCTAAAAATTTAGCTTATGAAGCAATAAAAGAGTTAAAAAAGCTAAAAAGATATAAAAAAGATTTAGTAGTAAGTCATCATGATTTAAATATTGGAAATATCTTATTTTATAAAAATCATGTGAAGTTTATTGATTGGGAATTTACAACAATTAATGATAGTTTTTTTGATTTAGCAAATATTTGTGTTGAATTTAAACTTTCTAAAAAAGATGAAAAGATTCTTTTAAAAAGCTATTTTAATAAAATAGAAAAATATCATTTTAAAAAATTAAATAGTTATAAAAAGATATATATAAATCTTTGGAAATTATGGTTTAAAGCATTAGAAAAGAGATAATTGTCCTATCTCTTTTTTTTCTTCTTTTATTTTTTCAAGTTTTTTTATACAAGTTGCTTTATCAAATAATACTTTATTTACCTCATTTGTAACTTCATATAGTTTAATATTTTCGCTTGGATATATTTTAAAAAGCTTATTAACCTCAACTAGTTCACTACAATATAACCAAGTGCTATAATCTTTTTTATCAAGAACAACAGGCATACGATGATGAATTTTTCCTAGTTTTTCATTTGCATCACAAGTTATAAGAGCAACTGTAACTATTTTCATATTTAATTCAAAATCAAAATACTCATCCCAAATACCAGCAAGGCCTAAATAATTACTTTTTATATTAGATACAAAATAAGGTGTTTTCTCTTTATCCTCTTTTGCCCATTCATAAAAACCATTTATTGGAATAATACAACGTCTATTTATAAAAGAGTCTCTAAAAGTTTTTTTCTCAAAAATAGTTTCACTTCTAGCATTTATATTCATAGATTTTTTACTATTAGCCCAAGAAGGTAAATATCCAAAATGTGCATATAAATAGTTTCCATTATTTAAAAGTGCTACAATTGGAATAGTTGGGGCAATATTATATCTTGGATATAAGTTTTCAACCATATCATTTTTGATTAGATTTTGGGCATCTTTTTTAAAACTTTTATCATCATAAATTGCTAATCTTCCTGGCATTTATCTTCTTTATCTTTATTTAAAATAATTCTAAAAACCGCACCTTCACTATCATTTGATACTATTAATTTGCCATTACAATGTTCAGAAATAATCATTTTTGACATATAAAGACCAAGTCCTGTACCATCTTTCTTTATTTTTGTTGAAAAATATGGATCAAATATTTTATCTATATTTTCACTTAATATTCCTCCACCATTATCTTTTACTTCAATAATCATTTTCTTACCTTTTTTATAGGTATTTATTTCAATATATGGATTTTTGATTGACCTTTGAATTAAGACATCTTCTGAATTTTGTAATATATTTAAAAGTACTTGTTTTAATTCATTTGGATATGAATAAAAGCTATCTTCACATTCTAGTTTTTTTATTAGCTTAATACCTTTATTTTTAATTGAAATTTCAATTATTGTTAAAACTACTCTAATTAATTCTGAAAAATTAGTCTCTTGTTTCTCTTTGTTTGATTTAAAGAAATCTCTAAAATCATTTATTGTTAAACTAAGGTGTTCTGCATAAACCGAAATATTTTTAGCTAAAGTAACTGCTGTTTGATTATCTAATTTTCCAAGCTGTGCTTTAAGATTTAAAGCATTACTTGTAGAACTAATTGCTGATAGTGGTTGTCGCCATTGATGTGCTATCATACTTAGCATTTGCCCCATTTGTGCTAATCTACTTTGCTCAATTATTTGTTTATCTTTTTGTCTATTTTTTGCAACTTCATTTTTTATTGTTTCTTCAAGTGTCTTATTAAATTCAATTATCTTTTGTGATTTATTTTTTACTTCTTTAGTTTTTTCTTTTAATTCTTTATTTGTATATTTTAGTTTATTAAATAAAGCTAACTTACTATCTTCTCTTTTTTTATCAAGATATGCAAAAATAAGAATTACTATAAATAAAATAAAAGAAAAATATAAAATCACTTTTAATGAATCATCTAAATTATTCAAAGTCTCAATAATTTTATCATGAGTTTCTAAAGAAAAATCTACAACAATTACAGCTTGTACTTTATCATCTATAATAATTGGTTTTAAGTATGTAATCCATAATGTTTTTATATCTTTATGTTTAAAATATAAAGGCTTTTTAGTTTTATATACTTCATTTAAATCCTTGATATTAGAAGGTGTATACTCTTCTAAAAAATCACTTCTTTCACTAAGTTTTTTTTCACCATCAAGTAGAAATCTAAATACATCATTTTTTTCATCTTCTTTATCTAAAACATAAATATATCTATATCTGTTTGTAATAAAAACTTCTATACTTTTTTCAATATTTTTACGTAATACCTCATCATTCTTTAAAGACTTATATATTGTTTGATTAGTTGATTGTTTAATTAAATTTGAAATATTATTAGTAATATTATCAATATAATCAAGATGAGAATTCATATTTATTTCTTCAACATTCTTTTTTGTTTGAACAAATAAACTATATATAATAAGTGTTGAAAATAATACAATAATAGAAACTATATTAAATATATAATGAGCTTTGATTTTATCAATCATTTAGCATATTTCCTTAGGCTCTGTGGTAAACTCAGTTTATGTTTTTCTATTATATCTAGACGAAATCTAATTTGAGGACGTCCTTTCCTCCAATAAAATGCTCCAAAATAGTTAAGGTTTTTTTTAAAACTTCTATATGTTGTTCCAAATATTGGTTTATCTTTACAATCATTTATTATATTTTCAAAACTATTTCCTATTAAAATATCAGCATTCTTACAGTTATGTACAAGTGTGATTTTTTTACTATTTGATAATATCTCTTCTGTTTTTTTATCAACAAAAGCATTTATACTAATATTATTAAAAAACATAGGTAAAACTTTTTCATATAATTTTAGTTCATAATCCCAATTTGAAGATAATAATGTAACAAGAAAAATCCATGAAATTACTATTTTTTTCATTAAAATAGATATTCCATGCTTAGTATAATCTTTTTATCAATACTTGAAATATTTAAATCAGATTGTGAAAGTGAAGTTGCAGGGTCAACTCTATCATAATTCGTAGTTTTTGCCTTAGAAAATAAGTTCTCACCTTTTAATGAAATATTGAAATCTTTAGTATAGTTATATTTAATTGCAAGAGTATAATCATAATAATTTTTATTATCTATATTATTATTTGAAAAGATTAGTTCATTATATACATCAAACTTTTCATAAGTATTTATATTTCTTAGAATTAGTGTTGAATATTTTCCATCATTAGAATTTGGCATATTTTGTGTTTTTAAATGTCTTAATGATAATAAAAATTTATCATAACTATTGTACTTATATGTTAAGTTGAATGTTGCACTTTTAAAGAATACATCTTTTTCATAGTTATTTAATAAAGTAGTATTATTTGTACTTAAAGAAAGGTAGTTTTTGATTTTTGTATAATCTAAAATAATCTCATATTTTTTATTATCTTTCTCATATATTATATTTTCAATAATAGAGTTTATCTCTTGAGGTTTAATATACCCTGCAGTAATAAATTTATTTTCACTATTTACAAGATAAGGTTCAAGTGAAGTTTCAATATGAGAATTTATAAGTTTATTTGTCCAATTATTAGTAGTATATGTATGCCCTACTCTATATAATAATAATTCATCTTGTTGAATAGAATGATTATTTTTAACATCAATATACTCAACTCCTGTTGTAATAATTGAGTTTTCTTTTAATGAGTATTGATTTTCAATAAAAACTGTTGATACAGCTTGATAATCATAATTATTTGAAGTCTTTGAAATATTATTTACATCTAATTTTTCATAATCAAACTTTTTAAATCTATATTTTACACCTGTCAAAAGTTTATTATTTTGTGCATTAAAATTGTATTTTAGTTCATTTGTATAAACATGAGAATCAGTTTTTGTTTCTTGTGAATAAAGAGTTTGATTATCATCTTTAAAATCTGTTTGAGTATTCATATACCCATAACTAGTTAAAAATGAGAAATTACTATTTTTATAATCATATCCAAGAAAAATGCTTTGATGTTCAATTTTTGCTAAATTAGCACTTGCATCTGTACTTGCATCTACAAAACTATCTCTATTACTTGAAATTGCTTCAAATAAAATACTACTTTTATCATTGTAAAATGACGCTAGAAGATGTGATACTTTTTTATCTCTTGAAAGTTTTTGATTATTACTATAATATTTTTTTCTTTTATCATCATTTAAAGATAAGTATACAAAATATGCCCAATCTTTTTCAAGTTCTTGAGAATAATATCCACTTATATTAGAACTTCCGTATGAGCCTTTTGAAATAGATATTTTTCCACCTTCATCTTTTAAGGCTTTTTTTGAATATAACTTTATTAGTGCATAAGTAGGTTCTGTAGAAAATTCAAAAGATGGATTTTGAGTATATACTTCAACATGGTCAACAAAACCCATATCAATATCACCAAGAATAATAAGTCCACTTCCATATAAGCTTGTAGTTATTTCTTGATTATCTATAAAAACTCTAATTGTACTACTTAAAAAAGGTTGTGTTGAACCTTGGTATAAAGAGTCAGGTAATCCATATCTATTTTCAGTATATCCAACATTTCTTGTTAATTTTAAAATATCTTTTAAGCTTTTAACTTGCATTCTATTTATATCATCACGTGTATAAATAGTAGATATACCACCATTTTCAAGTTTAGTTTTACTTGAAAGGTCAGTTTTCTTTTCTATATCTGTTAGTAACTTATCTATTGTAAAATCATCTACTGCAAATAAGCTACTTTGTAAAAAAAGTAGAAAAAGAAGTTTGTTTATTTTTGACATATTTAAACTAGATTTTAAAGTGGCTCTGGTTTTCCAAAGAAATAACCTTGAGAATAATCAACACCTAATTCTTTTAGAAGTAAATAAATCTCCTCATTTTCAACAAACTCACCAACAACTTCAATATTTTGGCTTTTTGCAAAAGTGATAATTGTTTTTACAATTGATAAAGAATAATCATTTGTTAGAATATCTTTAATTAATGAAGCATCAATTTTAAGAATATCTGGTTGATAATCAAGTAATCTTACAAAATTTGAATACCCAACACCAAAATCATCAATAGCAATTCTTACACCATATTTTTTAGCTCTTGAAATAAAGTTTTTAACAACATTCATAT
>NZ_JBGUES010000158.1:0-5468 GCF_041821165.1 Poseidonibacter sp.
CTTTTTTATAAAATCTTCATCATTGTTTTTATTATTATAATTTCATATTCTATATATGAACAAGTTAATAATTCTAAAAAAATCAAACGAGTTAATTGCCAAAATAAAACTATTACATTTGAAAAAATATTTTCTATTAAGAATAATAAAAATTTAATAGAAGCTAAAGAGTTATTGCAATCAAACAACTATACTCTTCTATCAGAGATTGAATATTCTAAAAATATGAAAAGTAATTTAATTACAATTCTAAATAAAAAACAAGCAGATGAAAAATTAAATAAAGTAATATCAAATTATATAAAAGAGAATAAAGTAGCCAATAAAAAGCTATATATCGACTATTATATATATGAAAATGATAAACAAGACAAAGGAAAAAAAGGAAAAAAATCAAAACTTTATGCTGGTTATTTAGTATTTGAATTTAAATATAAAAATCAAGTGTTATATAAAATACAAACAGATTATATGGATATTAATGCTAGTGATATTGAAGAGAGAATGGACTGTACAATAAAATCATTCCTTCTAATAAATAATAAATAGAATTTTATTTTACTATTTTAAAAAATTTTAAATTTATATAATTATAAGTATATATTATTTATAATTAATAAGTTTTATTTATAATTGTAAAACAATTAATTATAAGGAAAAGTAATATGAAAAGAAGTTTATTGATTTTAGGTTTAACACTATTATTATCAACAGCATCAATAGCAAAAGAGAATAATGTAAAAGGTTTAAATGTTTTAATTACTTCATCAGATGCTCAAACTCAAATGATGGGTATGGTTTTATCAATGATGACATTAAAACAAAAAAAAGAAGTAAATATGACTTTATGTTCAAAAGCTGGTAATTTAGCAGTAAAAGGAATGAAAAGCCCAATACTAAAACCTCTTGATAAATCTCCAAAGATGATGCTTCAAGCACTAATAAAAAAAGGTGCGAAAGTAGAGGTTTGTCCACTATTCTTACCAAATGCTTCTTTAGAAAAGTCTGTATTATTAGATGGGATTAATGTAGCAAAACCAGCAAATGTTGCTAGTAGTTTATTAAATAAAGATTATCAAAATTTAAGTTTTTAAAATAATAGTAAAGAAGAAAGAAGTAACTCTTTCTTCTTTATAAGTTTTGCAGTTTTTAAAGTTTTATTACTTTTGCACCAAATCCACCTTGATGTGCATCTGCGTCTTTATAAGATTTTATTTTTGGATATTTATCTAAAAATACTTTTACAGCATAAGATAACTTTCCTGTTCCAATTCCATGATAAACTAAAACTTCATCAAATCCAGCTATTAGAGCATCTGATAAAAACTTATCTAGGTTTTCAATTGCTTCATCAGCTCTTTGTCCATGAAGGTCAAGTGTAACACTTCCAGAATCTGGTTTTTGAACTGTTAAAGTTGCTTTTTTAGGTACTTGTTTTACTTTTGGAGGATTTCCTGATCTTTGTAAATCTGATAGTTTTACTTGAACTTTCATTCCCATATCATTTTCAATAAATGCTTTAGAACCTTTAATTGAAACTAATGTACCTTTTGTACTTCTATATTTTACTCTATCCCCTACTTTTAACTCAACTACATCTTGAATCTTTTGAGTTTCTATTTGAGTAACTTTTTGATGTGATATATTTAGATGTTGATGAGATTGGCTTACTAGCTTAGCTTTAATAGCTTTTTTTGCTTCATCTCTTGCATCTTTATACTCTTTATGAAGTTTTGATTTTTCAGAATAAATATGATTATCAAGATTTTCTTTTTCTTCTTTTAGATTTCTTGTTAATCTTTCCATATTTTCAATTTCATTATTAAGCTTTTGGATTTTTAACTTATAATCTTTTTCTAAATCAGAACTTCGCTCAATTAACTCATTTAACTTATCTTTATCATCACCATAAACTTCTTTAGCTTTATTTACAATATTTTGAGGAATTCCATATCTTGATGCAGTTTCAAAAGCATAAGATCGTCCAATAGTTCCTTGTAAAAACTCATAGGTTGGTTTTCTATTCTCTTCATCGTAAAGTGCAGCTATTAACTCAACTTCGTTATTTGAAGCCATTAAAGCAGCTAATCTTTTATGGTGAGTTGTAATAATAATTTTAATATCTTTTCTAATTAACTCTTCAATAATTACTTTAAATAAACTAGCAGCTTCATCTGAATCTGTTCCTAATTCAATCTCATCAACTCCTACAATTGCATTTTTTGAAGTGAAAAGTTTTGAGAATTCTACCATTCTTCCTGCAAATGTTGAAATATCATTTTTAACACTTTGTGGGTCATCTAATACAGCATTTATAGATTTAAAGTTTCCAACTGTTGTATCTTTATGTGCATTATATGGAATTAGATATTTTGATAATAATACTGCTGATAAAATTGATTTTAACATCATTGTTTTACCACCTGCATTTACCCCTGTAATCATAACAACTGATTTAGTAAAATCAATTGAGATAGGTTTAGCACCTGATATTGCAGGATGAGAAAAGTCAACAAGTTTATTTTGTGCTTTTTTACTTGGTATGATAAAGTTTTTATCATTTATTTTAGCAAAGAATAATCTTGCTTGATAGTGATCAAATCTATCAAACTCTTTATTTATAAACTTTAAAAACATTAAGTTTTTTTCAAATAATGAAGAAATTTCTTTACAAATTTTCAATAAAATTTCTTCTTGTTTATTTCTTAAATCACTTTGTTCTTGTTTTAAAGCACTTGTACTATGAGGTAATACATAAAAAAATCCAGAATTAGATCTATTAATAACAGATGCTTTTAATACATGATTAAATCCACCTCTTACTAAAATAGCCTCTTCACCATTTACATAATGTACTTGTGAATCAACTAAATAAGTTCTAATTTTAGGAGAGTTTATTATTTTGTATAAACTTTGTTTTATAGATTCTTTATTTTTAGAAATTGCATTTTTAATCATGTCAAAATCTTGATCTACACCATCTTTCAAATTTGCTCTATCATCAAAATAATCACAAATTTTTAAAATATCTTCTGGGATAATAATTTTATCAATCCATTCTTGAAGTTTTCCATCAAAATTAAATCTTTTTAAGTATGAGAAATATTTGATTATTTTAATAAATTCAATAATTTCATCAACTTTTAAAATACCTTGTTTTTGAATATGCATCAATGCTCTATCCAAGTTTAATATCTTTTGAGGTTCTTTAAAATCAAATTTTGATAATTCGCTTATTAGTTTATAATGAAGGTTTATATCACCTTCTAATATGATTGATTTATCTCTTGCTAAAAGCTTTGAGAATGAGTCTATATAGTCTGTTAAATCTAGTTTTTTTAATATATCTTGCATGGTGCGTATTATAACCAAAAGGCTATAATACTTTTATAAATTTTTATAAATAAAATTGCCAGTAAACTAAAGCAATTGTAGTAATGGCTAAAATACCCAAAATATTAAATAAGAATCCATATTTTGCCATATCTTTAACTTTTACAACACCTGAACTCATAGCAATTGCATTTGGTGGAGTTGCTATTGGAAGCATAAAGGCATAAGAGGCACAAATTGTTGCAACAAATAATATTAAAGTTGTATCAATATTTGAACTTTGACCAAGAGAATATATAATTGGTAAAGCAATAGAAATAAGTGCAGTATTTGATGTGATTTCCGTTGTAAATGTAATCATAGCAGCAACTAATACAATCAATAATATTGTAGGTAAATTTGTTAAAACTAAAAGATATGTTGCTATTTCATTTGCTAATCCTGTTGATGAAAAAGCACTTGCAATAGAAAAACCTGCTCCAAATAAAAATATGATTTCATAAGGAATCTTTTTAGTATCTTCCCATTGTAAAAACCCTATTTTTGGAACAAACATTAATAAACCAAATCCTAATAAAATTACTTTTTCATTTAATCCAAGTCCTGAGTAAAAAGGCTCAATTTTAGAGTTAGCAAAAAGTAAAACAACTAATGAGATTAAAATCATTGATAAACGCTTTTGACTTGGTGTTAAGCTTAAATTATCTTCTATTTCTCTTTGGATTTTTAAATCACTTACACCTAAAGATAAAACATAAGGAATTATTACAAGCATTACTAAAGCTAAAGGAAGAGTTAAAAACATCCAACTTACAAAAGATACAGCTTCAATACTATTTTGCTCCATAAATCCTAAAAGAATTAAATTTGGAGGTGTTCCAATTGGAGTGATAATACCACCAATACTTGCACCATAAGCAATTGATAATACAAGTCTTAGTTTTAACTTTAAATCATCTGTTAAAAACATTGCAATTGGAATTAATAAAAGTGCTGTTGTTGTATTTGAAATAAGTGAACTTAAAAATGCTGATGTAATTGCTAAAGAAAACATAATACCACGAACTGTATTTGGGAAAAATGACAATAACTTATTTGATATATACTTATGTAAATCTGTTTTTTGTGTAGCAATTGCAATCATAAATCCACCCAAAAATAAAAATATAATAGATTTAGAGTAATTAACACTTGTAGCATTTGTACTTAAAATATCAAAAGCAGGAAAAAGTATTATAGGCATTAATGAAACAACTCCTAAAGGAAGTCCTTCATTTGTCCATAATGTAACTAAAAAAACAATAATAGCAAGTAGTATTGAATGTTGAGTATTAAAAGCCAAATTTGCTATGAAAAACATAGCAAGTCCAAGTATAATTGATATTAATATTTTATTCATTTTACCTCATTTAATTTTTTGTATATTTCATAGCAACAAACCATAAATTGTCTTTTTTTACTGTTTTATACAATGTAACACCTTTTAATTCTGTTTCATCAGCTTTTACATTTATTTTACTTTGTGCACTTTTAGAAATCACATCTCCATGCATTTGTTTAACTAATGTTGTTTCTGATGAAACCCTTACACTAAGTGTTTGTTGAATAGATTGTAAAGCTTTATTTTTAGCTTTTGTTTCATCAAAATCAGAACCATAACCAATTACAACATTCTCATTTTCATCTGAAATACCATACCAATCAGGTGGCGTAATATCTTTTGCAATATCATAATATGTTATGTTCTCTTTTTCTAAATCAAGTTTATCATTTGAAACAAGTTTTATACGTTCTCTTATATATGTTTCATCACTTATAATTGCTATTGTATTTTTATTATTGTAAGAAATATTAATACCAATAAATTCAAGCTCTTTATCACTTAATTTATGTAATACAATAGCTTTAAGATTTGATTTGTATTTTTTCATTTTTCTTGCTAAGTCTGGCTCAACTTTTAAATAAATTTTTCTTTCAAAGTTATTTTTTGTTGATTTTACAGTCATATAAAGTTTTTGTGCATTTGGATTATAATTAATATTAGTAATAATTGGATTACCAAAAAGTGTACTAAGAGCTTTTTGGGCAACTTGTACTTTTGTTTCATTTATATTTAAAAGCCATGTATTTGTAGC
>NZ_JBGUES010000159.1:0-5438 GCF_041821165.1 Poseidonibacter sp.
GTACTCTTTGTTCTAATGTCTTATTTAAAAGCTCTAACTCTTTCTCTTTTTTCTCAAGATTTTTTTGTAGTTGCACTTCTTTTGTAACATCATAACGAATAGCAATAAACTCTTGTATATCACCTTTGGCATTTAGTATAGGTGTTATAGTAGTATTTAGATATACAGTTTTGCCAGATTTTGTAAGATTTTTTACGGTTGCTTTATATGGTTTTTTACTTAAAATAGTTTCCCATAATATTTTGAAACTAGAAGAACAAACATCAGGATGCCTTACGATGTTATGGTTTTGACCAATTAATTCATCATAAGAGTATCCTGATATTTTGCAAAACTCATCATTTACAAAGGTAATAATTCCATTTATATCTGTTTTTGATACTATATTAGAATTTTCAATTGCATCTTGATAAGTTGTAGTCATATTAGTTGTTTCTTAGTAACTCACAAGCTTCTTTAGCATGATAAGTAATAATCATATTAGCACCAGCTCTTTTAAAACCGATTAATGTTTCCATCATTACTCTTTCATAGTCAATAAGTCCTGCTGCTCCTGCGTTTTTAAGCATAGCATACTCACCACTTACGTTATATACACATAATGGTAAATTTGAAGCATTTCGAATATCTCTAATAACATCTAAAAATGCAAGTGCTGGTTTAACCATTAAGATATCAGCACCTTCTTTTTCATCTTCAAGTGATTCTTCAATAGCTTCAAGTCTATTTGCAGGGTTCATTTGATAAGTTCTTCTATCTCCAAAAGATGGTGTTGATTCAGCAACATCTCTAAATGGTCCATAATATCCACTAGCAAATTTAGTAGAGTAGGCCATAATTGGTAAATTTTCATATCCATTTTCATCTAATGCAGTTCGAAGAGTGCTAATAATTCCATCCATCATTCCAGAAGGTGCAATCATATCAGCTCCTGCTTGTGCGTGAACTATTGCTTGTTGTGCTGAGATTTCTAATGTTTTATCATTATCAACTGTTTGTGTTTTTGGATCTAGAATTCCACAGTGTCCATGGTCTGTATATTCACAAAAACATAAATCTGTAATTACAAACATACTAGGGTGTTTTTCTTTTATAGCTCTTATTGTTCTTGAAATAATACTTTCATTACATAAACACTCACTACCAACTGAATCTTTTACATCTGGAATTGCAAAAAGAATAATTGATTTTAAATTAATACTTACTAAGTAATCACACTCTTTTACAATCTCATCAATACTCATTTGGAATACTCCAGGCATTGAAGAAACCTCTGTTTTAATTCCTTTTCCTTCTCTTACAAATAATGGATATATGAAATCATCACTTGATAAAGTTGTTTCTTGAACTAAGTTTCTTAAAGTCTCGTTTATTCTTAATCTTCTAAATCGTTTAAACATTCTATTTACCTCTTTTGGTTATAATCCGTGAATTATAACAATAATAAGGTTTAAAGACAATGAATATAATACAATCAAATATTGCTAACCTACCTACAAAACACGGAAATTTTAAAATAAAAGCCTATAAAGACGGAAATCAAGAACATTTAGCAATTATGAGTGAAGACTTTAAAAATATCGAAGCTCCATTTGTAAGAGTACACTCAGAGTGCCTAACAGGAGATACTCTTGGAAGTTTAAAATGCGATTGTCAAAATCAATTAAACTTAGCATTAGATTTTATTTCAAAAGAGGGTGGATTAGTAATCTATCATAGACAAGAAGGAAGAAATATAGGTTTACTAAATAAAGTAAATGCTTATTCTTTACAAGATAAAGGAAGAAATACTATTGAAGCTAATATTGAATTAGGTTTTGGAGAAGATGATAGAGATTACAGAGTAGTTGACTATATATTTAAAGATTTAGGAATAAAGCAAATTAAACTTATTACAAATAATCCTAAAAAAATTGAATATGTCGAAGGTATTGGAATTGATATAGTTAAAAGAGTTCCTGCAATCACAGTTACAAATAAACATAATAAAGACTATTTACAAACAAAAAAAGAGCAAATGGGGCATATGCTGTAATGAGTTTAAAACAATTATTAGAAAAAAACAATTTAACTTTTGATGATAAATTTTATGAAGATTGTGAAGTATTTATAAAACTTCTTCAACAATGGGGTAAGATTCATAATCTAAGTGGAAGATTAAGTACAGAAGATATCCAAGAAAATATTTTGGATTCTTTATATCCTTTAACTTTTATAGATAACTATGATAGTTTTGCAGATATTGGTACGGGTGCTGGTTATCCTGGACTTATTATAGCAATAGCAAAAAGAGATATGAAATCATATTTAATAGAACCAAGAATAAAAAGAGTCTCTTTTTTAAATTTTGTAAAAGCATCATTAAAATTAGAAAATTTAACAGTAATTTGTGATAGAGTTGAGAAAGTAAAAGATTTAAGTGTTGATTTAATCACATCACGTGCAGTTACAAATACCTCTTTACTTTTAGATATTACACAAAATATCAAAAAAGAAAATTCATCTTACCTTTTTTACAAAGGCAGTATGCTAAGCGAAGAGATTGAAAATGCACAAATACATGATTGCAAAGTGGTAAATCGAAATGATAGAAATTATCTATATATAAAAGGTGCTAAATGATTTTTAAAATACTAGCAGTTGCAGCTGTACTTTTTTTAGTTTATATTGTGTTTTTCAAAAAGAATAGAGAAAAAGACAATGAAATTATCAATGAAAAAAGAAGAGCTAAAAAGAACCAAGATATACAAGATGAAATGGTAGAGTGTCCTACTTGTAAAACATATATTTCAAAAGATGAAGCTATTTTGAGCAGTGCAAAGTTTTATTGTTCAAAAGAGTGTTTAAATAATAAATAAAAGGGAAACTTATGATATTAATTGGTGATAAAATAGTTCCTTTTGAAGATATATCAAATATAGACTCAATAGAAAATATTAAAGATACAAAAGCAAATTCAACTATAATATTTCGTTATAACGAAGAGATATTATCTTATTGTTTTACAAATACTCTTTCATCTGCTGTAATTGTTACTTCGATTAAAGAAGCAATTTATGCAAATAGCTTAAATGCTAAATATATAATCTGTGAAAAAAATCTTGCAACAAAACTACAAAAAATTGCAGAAAACTATATGTTTGATTCAAAAGTTTTAGCGATTATTTCATCAAATGATGAGTTTGAAGAAATAGCGTTAGCTGAAATTGATGGAATTATTTATAAAAATATTTTAGGATAAAAAATGAAATCAGCACTACTAATTATAATATTATCAATATATTCATTTGCTTGTAGTGGTGATTGTATGTCATGTCATCCCGTACTAAAAGAATCAATCAAAAAACCTCACCACCAAATACTAAACTCTTGTATTCAATGTCATACAAAAGTTCCTGAAGCAATGAGTGAATGTGGAGGAGATTGTTTTGCTTGTCACTCACAAAATAAACTAATCAAATCAGATAGAAAAGAGCACCAAAACCTAAGTACTTGTAAAGAGTGTCATATTAGCAAAGAAGATTTATTTAAAACACCTTTAGGTCTTGATAATAACTCTAACTTATTGCAATTATTAGGTAAATAAGGTAAATCAAAAAATTATAAAAGCTTTATTATCCTAACCAAAAAATAAGGGATGATTCGATAAAATATCTGCTTTTATAATATAAATACACTAGGATAAATGTGAAAGATATATTAGATACAATAATACTTATTATGTTCGTTATTATGGTTGCAATGTTCATTATTAATTTTAATAGACAGCAAATAAAAAAACATACAGATAAAATTGAAGAAAATAAAGATAAGACTACTAACAAGGATACAATAGATGAATAAACCATTATTAATAGAGATTGGTGTTGAAGAATTACCAGCAATTCCATTTTTAAAAGAATTACCAAATATTGAGAAAAAATGGACTGCAATTCTAGAAAAAAACAGATTATTATGTGATTTTGATTTCTACTATACTCCAAGAAGATTAGTACTATGGCATAGAGAATTCCAAGTAGCACAAGAAGATTCAATTGTTGAACAATTTGGAGCACCAGTTAAAATAGCATACAAAGATGGTGAACCAACAGGTGCAGCATTAGGTTTTGCTAAAAAATGTGGTGTTGATGTTTCTAAATTAGAAAAAATTGATCAAGGAAGAGGGGAAGTACTTTACTTTAAAGAAGAAGTTAAAGGTACTGAATCTAAAGCTTTATTAAATGATATGGTAAATGAATTTATCAACTCTTTAAACTTTGGAAAATCAATGAGATGGGCTTCAAGAACAGATTCATTTATTAGACCAATTAGAAGTTTATCTATAATCTTAGGTGAAGAAATTGTTGAGGGTGAATTATTTGGTGTAAAATCTTCTAATTATTCATTTGCACATAGAATGGTATCTTATGAGCCATTTTCATACAACTTTGCAGGAGATTACTTCTGTAAATTAGATAAAAATGGAGTTATTTTATATCCAGATGAAAGAAGAGAAAAAATTCTTTCTCAAATGAAAGATATAGAGCAAAGACATAATGTAAAAATTGATATTGATAAAGAATTACTTGAAGAAGTAGTTGCAATTACAGAATATCCAACAGCATTAATAGGGCAGTTTGATGTTGAATTTTTAGAATTACCAGAAGAAGTAATTGTAACTTCAATGAAAGAACACCAAAGATATTTTGCAGTTTATAAAGATGATAAATTAACAAATAACTTTATTGTTGTATCAAACTCTAAAACAGATGATTTTGGATACATTATTGCAGGAAATGAAAAAGTATTAAGACCAAGATTAGCAGATGGTATGTTCTTTTATAAAAATGATATTGCAAATGGTTTATCAAATGAAGGTCTTAAAAAATTAACATTCGTTGAAGGTTTAGGTTCAATGTATGAAAAATCGCAAAGAGAAGCAAAAATCGCTTCTTATTTAGCAGATATTTTCAATGTAGAACAAAAAGAATTAGTACAAAAAGCTGTAATGTTAAGTAAAGCAGACCTTATGTCTGAAATGGTATTTGAATTTACAGAACTTCAAGGTCTAATGGGTTACTACTACGCAAAAATTGCAGGTGAAGATGAACTTGTTTATACAGCACTTAAAGAGCAGTATTTACCAGATGGAGAAGATTCAGAATTACCATCAAATAAATTCTCATCAATTATTGCATTATCTTATAAATTAGATACTTTAATGGGATTATTCTCAGTTGGAAAAATTCCTACTGGTTCAAAAGATCCATTTGGATTAAGAAGAGCAGCAGCAGGAATCGTAAAAATTGCAATGGAACATAAACTTCCAATTGACCTAGGTAAAATCATCGATGCATTAGCTGATTCTTATACAGGATTAGATAAAAAACAATTAATCGAATTCTTTAATGAAAGATTATTTAAAATCTTTGAAGTTAATCCTTCTGTATTAAAAGCAG
>NZ_JBGUES010000160.1:0-5368 GCF_041821165.1 Poseidonibacter sp.
AATTTAATGTAAGTATTGCAGAAGGTAATGCTGATATTCAAGTAACACCAGTTGCTACAAATTCTTCAGCACCTGCTGCTTCACCTGTTTCAAATGGAGAAGGAACTGAAGTACCTGCTGCTGTAAATGGAGCTGTTTGGAAAATTCTTGTAAAAGAAGGTGATGTAGTTGAAGCTGATCAACAAATCATGATTTTAGAAGCTATGAAAATGGAAATAGATATTAACGCACCAGTTGCTGGAACAATTACTAAAATTTTAGTAGGCGCTACAGACTCTGTTGAAGAAGGTCAACCTTTAGCCATTATTGGTTAATTGAGGAATATTATGATGAAAAAAAGTTTATTTATCTCTCTTTTCTTTTTAATGAGTATTTTCTCTGTAAATACTTTCGCATCAACAGCTCCTGCTGTTGATACAGCTGAAACAAAAGAATACGAAGCAAAAAGCATGACACAACTGCTTGGTTCGTTCTATCAAACAACTGGTTTAAACGCAATTATGAATCCTAAAGAAGGTGTTAAAGATTCTCACGGAAATGATATGTCAATCTTCGCTCAAAGTAGCGGTAGAATTATTATGATTATCATTTGTTTCTTATTGTTTTTTTTAGCGATTAAAAAAGGTTTTGAACCACTATTACTAATTCCTATTGGATTTGGTGGATTATTAGCAAATATTCCAATTGCAAATATTGCTGGTGAGCATGGTATGCTAGGTATTATCTATAATATGGGTATTGCTAATGAGTTTTTCCCATTACTTATTTTTATGGGTGTTGGAGCTATGACGGATTTTGGTCCATTATTAGCAAATCCTAAAACTGCTTTACTTGGTGGAGCTGCACAATTTGGTATTTTTGGTTCATTAGTTGGAGCTGTTGTTCTTTCTCAATATGTACCAGGAATTGATTTTACATTACAACAAGCTGCTGCTATTTCTATTATTGGTGGAGCTGATGGACCAACATCAATCTTTATTGCATCTGCACTAGCGCCTGAATTACTTGGAGCAATTGCTGTTGCTGCTTATTCTTATATGGCATTAGTACCTGTTATTCAACCTCCAATTATGAGAGCTTTAACAACAGATGCAGAAAGAATTATTAAAATGAAATCAACAAGAAAAGTTTCTAAATTAGAGAAAATTATCTTTCCTTTAGTTGTTTTAGTTTTAACTTTATTGATTTTACCAGATGCTTCTCCTTTAATTGGAGCACTTTGTTTTGGAAATTTTGCAAAAGAATCAGGAGTTGTTGATAGACTTTCAGATACAATGCAAAATGCATTAATTAACATAGTAACTATTTTCCTTGGATTAGGAGTTGGTTCTAAACTTGCTTCTGAATCATTTTTAGTTGCTGAAACAATGGGAATTATGGCAATTGGATTATTAGCATTTGCTGCAGGAACTGCAATGGGTGTATTAATGGCAAAATTAATGAACTTATTAAGTTCAAAAGATAATCAAATAAATCCTTTAATCGGTGCAGCTGGTGTATCAGCAGTACCAATGGCAGCAAGAGTTGTTAGTAAAGAAGGTCAGCAATATGATAAATCGAACATCTTATTGATGCATGCGATGGGTCCTAATGTTGCTGGTGTAATTGGTTCAGCCGTTGCTGCGGGTGTACTTTTATCAATATTTAAATAAAAAAATTAATTAGTAGGAAAATTAAATTATGTCTGAAATTAAAGACTCTTTAGGTTTAGAAAACGTTGGAATTGTTAGAAGAAATCTTGATGTAGATACATTAATTAAACATGCTGTTGAAAATGAAGGTGCGAAACTTACATCAACTGGTGCATTAATGATTGATACTGGAATTTTTACAGGAAGAAGTCCAAAAGATAAATTCTTCGTTAACCAAGATCCTTCAAATAAGTATATTGCATGGGGCGATATTAATCAAAAGGTATCTAAAGAAGTTTATGAAGATTTATTCAAAAATTCGAAAAAACAGTTAAGTAATAAAGATTTATACGTTACTGATGTATATTGTGGTGCATCATTAGATTCAAGAAAATCTGTAAGATTCATAACTGAAGTTGCTTGGCAAGCACATTTTATTAAAAATATGTTTATTGTTCCAAAAACTCAAGAAGAATTAGATAACTTTGAACCTGATTTTACAATTTACAATTCTTGTAAAACTGTAGATATGGCTTATGCAAGTCACAACTTACATTCAGAAGTATATGTTGTATTTAACGTTGAAGATAATGTAGCTATTATTGGTGGTACTTGGTATGCTGGTGAAATGAAAAAAGGTGTATTCTCAATGATGAATTACTGGCTTCCATTAGATGGTAAACTAGCAATGCATTGTTCTGCAAATATTGGAGAAGATGGTGATACTGCTTTATTCTTTGGTTTATCAGGAACTGGAAAAACTACTTTATCTACTGATCCTAAAAGAGCTTTAATTGGTGATGATGAACATGGTTGGGATGATGATGGTGTATTCAACTTTGAAGGTGGTTGTTATGCAAAAGTTATTAATCTTGATAAAGATTCTGAACCAGAAATTTTCGGTGCTATTAAAAAAGGCGCAATATTAGAAAATGTTGTTGCTAATGAAGATGGTGTTGTTGATTATTCAGATGGTTCAAAAACTGAAAATACAAGAGTTTCTTATCCTTTAGATCATATTGAGAATCATACTCCTGATATGAAAGGTGGACACCCTACTAATATAATTTTCTTATGTGCTGATGCATTTGGTGTTTTACCTCCAGTTGCAAAATTAGATAAGCAACAAGCAATGTACTACTTCTTAAGTGGATATACTGCTAAAGTTGCTGGAACTGAAAGAGGTATTACTGAACCAGTTGCTACATTCTCTTCTTGTTTTGGAGAAGCATTCTTACCATTAAACCCTACTGTTTATGCTGAGCTTTTAGGTCAAAAGATTGATAAGCATAATGTAAATGTTTATTTAGTTAATACTGGATGGACTGGTGGTGCTTATGGTGTTGGTTCTAGAATGAGTATTAAAAATACTAGAGCTTGTATCAATGGTATTTTAGATGGTTCAATAAATGAATCAGAATTTGAAACTCTTCCTGTATTTAATTTACAAATTCCTAAAACATTAAAAGGTGTTGATACTGAGGTATTAAACCCTAGAAATACATGGATAGATAAAGAATTATATGATGAAACTAAGAAAAAATTAGCTGGTATGTATATCACTAACTTTAAAAAATACTTAACTTTAGAAAGTGAATATGATTTCACAGCTGCAGGACCAATTTTATAAGGTATACTTTCCCTATAAATTTTACTGTTAAAAGGAGTGGATTTATTCACTCCTTTTTTAATGTACAAAAATAGGAGAATCCAAATGAAATTATCAGAGTTTTTAGAAGATATTAAACAAAACGAAAATGAAGTTGTTTACTACTGTTGTAATCACTTATTATCAAAAAAATACAATGTTGCAGATGATGCACTAGAAGAAGATGTATTAAAAGAGTTGTTTGTAAATTATGATAATTTTACTAAATCATTAAATGATAGTGCTGGGATTATTTATAAAAAATACGAAGCTGAGTTAAATGATGTTTATAAAACTATTTGTAATAAGTTTAATGAAAACTATGACAATAAATATTTATTTGATTATAGATTAGCTAGAGTTGCTAATCAAGAACCAAGACAATTCTTGGATATTGAAGATGAAGATACACAAGAAACTGTAATTCAAAAATTTGAAGATAAGATTAATGATATCTTAGAATCAAAATATTATAATGATAATAAAGAGAAATTATCATCAGACTTAATTATTCCTCAAAAAACGTTAGAGTTAATTAAATCAGCTGCTGGTTTAGTTTAATTTTATAAATATCAAATAGAGTGTATTAACACTCTATTTGTATCTCTTCTACTATTTCTAAACCAAATCCATGTAATCCTACAAATGAATGTTTTCCACCACTTGTCATTAATTTAATTTGTTTAATATTTAAGCTATTTAAAATTTGAGCCCCTATTCCAAAATCTTTTTGTGAATCTTTTGTTTTCTTCTCATCAGATAAGAAAATTAATATTCCACCTTTTGATTGTAAGAAATTAATTGTTTTTAACATTGATTGTAATTTTTCATTATTTGAGAATAAATCAATATCTAAACCAACTGCATGAAATTTAACATGAGTGATTTCTTTTGTTTCACCAAAGATAATAGCAGTGTGAATATTTCCTAAATGATCTTTAAACTCTTTTCTTTTAGCTTTTGCATTTACAAAAATTACATCTGAACTTGAAGTTTCTTCAACTAATTTTTCATGAGACAATCTATATTCAACTAAATCAGAAATATAAACTTGAACCATATTGTGTTTTTGTGCAAAAATATCTAAGTCATCTCTTCTTGCCATTGTTCCATCTTCTTTCATGATTTCACAAATTACAGCTTCACCATTAAGTCCTGCTAATTTACATAAATCAACACTTCCTTCTGTATGACCTGTTCTTACAAGAACTCCACCATCTTTTGCAATTAATGGGAAAATATGACCTGGTCTTACAAGTTCACAAGCTTTTGAAATAGGATTAGCTAATATTTTAATTGTGTCATCTCTTTCACCTGCACTAATACCTGTTAATGCATCAACAGCATCAACTGAAACTGTAAATGCTGTTTCATATGATGATGTATTTGAACTTACCATTGGATTTAATTCAAGTTTATTCGCTGTTTCATTTGTAACTGATACACAAATTAAACCTTTTGCATGAGTTGCCATAAAATTTACTTTTTCAGGACTACTTAATGCCGCTGAATAAACTAAATCCCCTTCATTTTCTCTATCTTCATCATCAAGCATAATAACCATATTACCTTTTTGAATCTCTTTAATTGCTTCTTTTACTCTATCTATTGCATTCATAATTCTTCTTTATATTATTATTTATTTTATTGTATTATATCAGAAATTTCAAAATTTAATCTAAAAACTATTGACAAAGAATAAAATTTTTACTATAATTCTACCACTTAAAAAATGGGGTATCGCCAAGTGGTAAGGCAACGGCTTTTGGTGCCGTCATTCGAAGGTTCGAATCCTTCTACCCCATCCATTTAAGACTTATTTTTAGTTCGCGGGATAGAGCAGCACGGTAGCTCGTCGGGCTCATAACCCGAAGGTCACTGGTTCAAATCCGGTTCCCGCAACCAAAATAATTAGCCATGTGTCAAGGTAGCTCAGCTGGCTAGAGCGCTGGTCTCATAAGCCGGAGGTCGAGAGTTCAAGTCTCTCTTTTGACACCATTTTTAAATTTAGTGCTGGTGTAGCTCAGCTTGGCTAGAGCAGCTGATTTGTAATCAGCAGGTCGGGGGTTCGAGTCCCTTCACCAGCTCC
>NZ_JBGUES010000161.1:0-5352 GCF_041821165.1 Poseidonibacter sp.
AAATTGTATCATAAATTTTTACTATTTGATGTTTTTTTCTAATTTATTTGTATAGTAAGAAACTGGATATGTTAATAATAAATAACCAATTGCAAGAGGAATATAACTTTCCAAAGTAGAATAAGTAATAGCATCAACTTCTTGTGCATTCATTGTAAATTCAGATATTGCAATAATTGAAAGAAGAGATGAATCTTTTATAATTGATGCAAATTGACCAGTTAAAGCAGGTAACATTCGTTTAAATGCCTGAGGAAAAATAATATATCTATATAATTGATAATCACTCATACCAAGACTTAATCCTGTTTCAAATTGCTCTTTTTCAATTGATTGGATTGCAGCTCTTATAATTTCACAAACATAAGCACCTGAAAAAATCGCTAAGATAAATGTTCCTACAATATATCTATTTTCAAAACCTAGATTATTTGCAAATACATAAAAAAATATTAAAATTTGAACAAGAAGAGGTGTGCCTCTAATTATCTCAACATAAAATCTTGCAAAGAATCTAAGAAGTATTAGTTTTGAATTTTGTGCATAAGCAAAAAATAGACCAATAATAAAACTTAAAATAAGTGCAAAAGCTGAAATAATTATAGTCATTAAAAATCCATTTATGAATTTTTGTTTATATTCATAAACTTGCGCCCAGTTAAAATCATAAGATATATTTACAAACATAAAATAAATAGGAACAACTATAAGAAAAAGAAGTAAAATAAAATTAAAAAGATACACACCCTTTGAAAGTGATGTATCTTTTTTATATGTTAATTCATTTATAAATAATTTTTTTAAATTCAAGATACTTAAGTCCTAAAAGAAAAAAGGTATATTTAATGAATCAAATGTTGCTTTTGCATCTTTTAAATGCTTATGTGCAAGTTTGTCAAATGTTCCATCTGCTTTTGCTTTTTTAATAAACTCATTTACTTGTTTTTGAAGTTCAACATCTTTTTTATTTAAAGCAACACCCCAATATTCATAATCTTTTTGAAATGGTTTTAAAAGTGCAACAGTTGTATCTTTATGTTGTGCATGATTTTTATATATTGTTAACTGATCATATAAAAAACCATCTGCTTTTGCTTGAACAACTTCTAATACACAAGCATTTTCTTTATCAAATATTAAAACTTCTGCATTTTTTAGGTTTTTGATTGCATATAAGTGTCCTGTTGAACCTTTTTTTACTGCAATTTTTTTACCCTTTACATCTAAGTCTTTTATATCTTGTATACCTGAGTTTTTATTTGCTAAAATTGCAAGAGAAGATTGTGCATAAGGAATTGAGAAATTAATAGATTTTTTTCTTTCTTCTGTAATTGTCATAGATGAAATAATTAAGTCTATTTTAGAAGTTTTCAAAGATGGTATTAATCCACTCCATGCAGTATTTTCTATTACTACTTCTTTTCCTAAATAATCACCTAGTGCTTTAGCAAAATCAACAGATACACCTTGAGGTACACCATCTTTATCTGACATTTCAAATGGAGGATAAGCAAGCTCCATACCAACTGTTAATACTTCTTTTGTTTGAACATTTGTTGTTTTACTTTCTGTTTTATTATCACAAGCTGTTAAAAATATTGAAATAATTGAAACAAAAAGTATTGAAAATAGTTTTTTCATTATTTACCTTTAATAAGAATTTTACATATTATTACATACTAAGCTTAAGCTGCGGTTATTGATATTGTATTTATTTATTAAAAATTGAATATAATAAGAGCTAAATTTAATAAGTAATGCTACTTTTTGGAATAAAAATAAACTAAAATTTACAATTAAGACAATTTTTATCCTATTTAGATTAGAATACATAAAATTAATTAAAAAATATATGATAATTATAAACAAAATTGATAATTGTTATTAAATAATATGGAGTATAGAATATGATGGAAGTTTATTTAGACAATAATGCAACTACTGTAGTTGACCCTAAAGTTTACGAAGAAATGAAACCTTTTTTCTGTGAAATTTATGGTAACCCAAACTCTTTACATAAATTTGGTGCAGGAACTCATCCAAAAATGGTTGAAGCACTTAACTTTTTATATGAAGGAATTAATGCAGCTGATGAAGATGATATCCTTATTACTGCAAATGCAACTGAAAGTAATAACACTGTTTTAAAAGGTATTTGGATTGATAAAATCTTAAATGGTGAGAAAAAACATATTATTACAACTGAAGTTGAACATCCAGCTATTACTGCAACATGTAAATTCTTAGAATCACAAGGTGTAGCAGTTACATATTTACCTGTAAATGAAGAAGGTGTTTTAGAAGCAAGTTCAGTTGCTGAATTTATTAAAGATGAAACAGCTTTAGTTACAGTAATGTGGGCAAATAATGAAACAGGAAAAATCTTCCCAATCAAAGAAATAGGTGAAATTTGTAGAGAAAAAGGTGTACTTTTCCATACTGATGCTACACAAGCAATAGGAAAAGTTCCTGTTGATGTTCAAGATTTCAAAGTAGATTACTTATCTTTTTCAGCTCATAAATTCCATGGACCAAAAGGTATTGGTGGATTATATGTAAGAAAAGGTTGTGAATTAACTCCATTATTACATGGTGGTGAGCAAATGGGTGGTAAAAGAGCTGGTACTGTTGATGTTGCTTCAATGGTAGGAATGGGATGGGCTATGAAATTAGCTACTTCTACTATGGCTATTGCTTATGAAAAAAATCATGTAAGTAAACTAAGAGATAAATTAGAAAATGCAATTTTAGAATTACCAGAAACAATTGTTATTGGTGGTAAAGAAAATAGAACTCCAAATACAACTTTAATTTCTATTAGAGGTGTTGAGGGTGAATCTATGTTATGGGATTTAAATCAACATGGTGTTGGTGCAAGTACAGGTAGTGCATGTGCTAGTGAAGATTTAGAAGCAAACCCAGTTATGAATGCTTTTGGATCAGATAGTGAATTAGCTCATACAGGAGTTAGATTCTCATTAAGTAGATTTAATACAGTTGAACAAATTGATTATGCAATCGAAGTAATTACAAATGCAGTTACAAGATTAAGAGGTATTTCAAGCTCTTATGCTTATGCACCTTCATGTCATAAATCTGGTTTATAATAAATAATAATAAAAAAAAGATATAAAAAGGAAAAAAAATGGCAAAAAATGATTTAATTAGCGGATCAATTTGGGATGAGTATTCAAATCAAGTTGTAAATAGAATGAATAGTCCACAACACCAAGGTGAAATCACAGAAGAAAGAGCAAAAGAATTAGGTGCAAAACTAATTGTTGCTGATTTTGGTGCTGAATCATGTGGTGATGCAGTAAGATTATACTGGGCAGTAAATGAAAAAACAGATGAAATCGTAGAATCAAAATTCAAATCTTTTGGTTGTGGTACTGCAATTGCATCTTCTGATGTTATGGCTGAATTATGTGTTGGTAAAACTGTTGATGAAGCTGTAAAAATTACAAATATTGATGTTGAATTTGCACTAAGAGATAATCCAGATACTCCTGCTGTTCCACCTCAAAAAATGCACTGTTCTGTTATGGCTTATGATGTTATTAAAAAAGCAGCATCTGAGTATAAAGGTGTTGATATGGAATCTTTTGAAACAGAAGTAATTGTATGTGAATGTGCAAGAGTTTCTTTAGGAACTATTCAAGAAGTTATTAAAATCAATAATTTAAAAACTGTTGAAGAAATTACAGATTATACAAAAGCAGGAGCTTTCTGTAAATCATGTATTAAACCAGGTGGTCATGAAGATAAAGAGTTCTACTTAGTAGATATCTTAGCTGATACAAGAGCACAAATGGAAGAAGAAAAAATGAAAACAGCAGCAGATGCAAGTGCAGCTGGTGAATTAACATTTGATAAAATGACTTTAGTTCAAAGAATTAAAGCAATTGATTCAGTACTTGATGAAGATATTAGACCAATGCTTGTTATGGATGGTGGTAATATGGAAATTATTGATATTAAAGAAAATATTCCTCATTATGACTTATATATCAGATACTTAGGTTCATGTTCAGGATGTGCGTCTGGGTCTACTGGAACATTATATGCAATCGAATCAGTATTACAACAAAAAATTGATGAAAACTTAAGAGTTTTACCAATTTAATCATTTATTACTAAAAATACTATCAACTATTAAAAAAGGCTCGTGCAGATTGTATGAGCCTTTTTTTATGCCTAATAATAAGTAATTACAATATAATTACATAAAAAAGGTTTCTTATGACTATGCTTACTAAAATTGGAAATTCAAAGGGAGTTAGAATTCCTAAATCTATTATTCAACAAGCTCATCTTGAGGGTGTACATTTAGAGTTTGAAGTTTTGAAAGAGGGTGTTCTTATAAAACCAATTATTAATAATTCTAGAGAAACATGGGTTGATAATATCTCAAATACCATAAAAAAAAGTAAATCAAAAGAGGATGAAGCTTTATTAGAAGATTTTTTAAATGATAGTGATTTAGAGGATTTTCAGTGGTAAGCGATATTCAAAGATTTGATATTTATTTAGTTAAATTAAATCCAACGATTGGTTCAGAAATTCAAAAAACAAGACCTTACATTATTATTTCACCAAATGAAATGAATATCTTAAAAACTGTAATAGTTGCACCAATGACAAGTAAAGGCTTTGATTTTATTTTTAGACCTAAAATAACTTTTGAGAATAAAGAAGGTTTAGTTTTATTAGATCAGATTAGAACAGTAGACAAAACTAGACTAGTTAAAAAAATAGGTTCAATTGATAAAACCTTATCTAAAGAAATATCTTCTATGTTAGTTAAGATTTTTGAATATTAAAAAAGGCTCGTGCAGATTGCATGAGCCTTTTTTATACTCCTTTTTATAACTATATTGCTATAACTTCTTCTTTACCTTTAAACTCTTTTTCATCTACATTTTCAAGAGTTTTTTTCGCTATTTTTGAAGTATTGATTGCAATATCATAAGTTTGATTAGCTGCACTTGCAATTTCTTGTGTTTGTTGGTCTTGTTGTGTTACTGCATCATTGATTTGTTCTATTCCACTTTTTTGTTCTTGTGAAGCCATTTCTACATTTTTAATAAGTCCAATTGTTTTATTAATATTTTCATTTAAAACAGTATAACCACTAATCATTTTTGTAGAGATGTTTTTTCCTTCAATAGTTTTAGTATTTGCATTTTCTACTAAAGCTTTTATCTCTTTTGCTGCATCAGCTGCTCTACTTGCAAGATTTCTAACTTCTTGTGCTACTACTGCGAAGCCTTTTCCAGCTTCTCCTGCTGTTGCTGCTTCAACAGCTGCATTTAGTGATAATATATTTGTTTGAAATGCAATTTGATCAAT
>NZ_JBGUES010000162.1:0-5316 GCF_041821165.1 Poseidonibacter sp.
GTGCTAAAAAAGAAGCTTTAATAATAGTTACTAGAAAACTAGCTTATATTATTTGGGCTATATATAATCATAACCAACCATATAATCCAACTCGTGTATTTGTAGCACATCCTTAATCTTAATTTTAGATGTAATTAACAGTAAATTGTAAAAAAACTCAAACAAATAATTTAATACTATAAATTGGCAATTATATAAAAGCCAATACCATTTTACTTGTTTACGATGAAATAAATTTCATCTTCAAAATACTATTTTTTATAGTACTTTAAAGATAAAACCTAAAAGTATGCACTTTTTTAATTTTATCTTTTATTTAAGCTATCTTTTATAGGAAGGCTTTAATTTTATTAATTATATTTAAATTGTGTGTAAATAGTATAGAGTTATATTTTTCCACGTTGCTTCCTTATTAGATTACTATAATTACACATATAAGAAATCAAAGGATAGAAAATGAAAAGATTAACAATTACCGTTTTTGTAGCAAGCTTATTTGCTGGAAGTTTATTTGCAGATGGTCACAATATGAATTATCATATTCATGAAGGGAAAATGATGAATCATAAACATCCTGATTTTTATCCAGACCATTCAAAAGTACCTGCAGAAGGTGAAGTAAAAAGGGATCCAAATTATTGGAATAATCAAACAAATATGAATGCTATATATGCAATTCAAGTAAAAAATGGTGTAATTAAATAAAAAAACTCTATAAATATTCAAGTTAAGAAGTTAATCTTCTTTCTTGTGTGTTGCATAACTTATAAAATTAAATTTCTAGCAAATATAGTAAATCCTAAAAAATCTAAACTCCTATCAAACTTATAATCATATACTTTTTTACATGGTTCTTATAGCATAAATTTCAAAATCATATATTTTTGTATAAGATAATTAACTGAAAGAAAAATTTGATTAATTGTGACAAATTTTATCAAATAATTTAAAATAAATATATTTCCACGTTGCTTCCTTATTAGATTACTATAATTCAACATATAAAAAAACAAAGGATAGAAAATGAAAAGATTAACAATTACAGTTTTAATAGCAGGTTTATTTGCAGGAAGCTTATTTGCAAGTGAGAATAATACAATGATGGGTATGGATAAAGAAAAATGTATGGCAATGCATAAAACAATGCACCAAGAAATGAATAAAAATAATTCAAAACAAGAGTCGTCATCAGTTTATAAAAAACACCAAGAAATTCTTAATCCAGATAGATCTGAATCTCAATTATATGAGGGATGATTAAATATCAGTTTAAATAACTTTTTTCTTGTAATTTTTCTATAAAACCTTCAATCCCTTGCTTGAAGGTTTTATTATTTATATTCGATAATCTAAAAACTCAAAGAAAAAGTCGTACCTTCATTTAATTTAGATTCAACTGTAATTTCAATATTATAATCTTTACATATTTTATTTACAATATTTAAACCAATTCCAAAACCACCTTGTTCTGAAGTTGCCCTGTAATATCTATTAAAAATATCTTTAATCTTTTTTTCTTCTATTCCAATTCCATTATCCTTGATAATTAAAGTTTTATTTTCTAATAAGATATCTATCTTACCACCCATTCTATTGTATTTAATAGCATTTGATATTAGATTATTGAAAACTCTTATAAAATCATCTTTATTGATTTTATAATTAAAGTTTTCTAAATTAGTGTTAATTATAATTCTTTTTTTTGATGCAAGAGGTTCAAAATATTTTAATTGTTCTTTTATTGTATTGTCCAATGATAATTCATTTATGATTTTTTCTGTTTGATTATTTGCTAAAAAAATATATGTTAGATCTTTATAAATTTCAGAAACTCTCCTAGCACTTAATCTTACTCTCTCAATCTGTTTAGGCGTAAGGTTCTCAGATTCTGTTGACATCAAGATAGCACTTATTGGCGTATTTAATTCATGTGTTGTATCTTTGATAAAAGTATTTATTCTTTTTCTTTCTTCTTTTATGGGTTTTAAAAATAACTTTGCAAGATAAAATCCAATTAACGAAATGATTGAATAGATTAAAATAAAAAAGAAAATAATATCAATTATCAGTTTTTCTATTTTTTCAAAGTATAGATTTTCTTCAATTGCAATATAATATACTCCCAAGTGACCTAAGGCTGATTTATCAATTAATACAAAGTGTTTTTCATGTTGTATTAAATCTTCTGAAAAATCAAAAGTATCATTTAAATTCCCAAATATCTTCTCTTTTTTTGCATTATAAAAAGAGATTTTATAATCATTTGTCTCTAATAATTTACTATTATCAAAGGGAGTATTAGACATGTGTGAGAATATTATTTGTGAAGATATCTTAGTTGCAACATTTTGCATATTTGATTTTGTTAAATCAAAATATAAAGTTCGTTCATTTTGATAATATAAAAATGCCACTAATATCATCAAAATAAAAGATGAACCTAAATAAAGAGTTAAAAACCTAATAAAGGTTGTTTTTTCACTATTTGTTAAATCTATAACCAACTCCTCTTGTATTTGAAATAAATTCTTCACCAAGAATTTTTCTTAGATTTTTTATATAAGTTCTAACAGTAGATGCATTTGGTGAGTCTTCATAAGACCAAACATTTGTACTTAATTCTTCAATACTTACTGTTTTATTATTATTTATCAAGTAAAGTAAAATTTCACACTCTTTTTTTGCAAGGTGTACTTCTTTATTGTCTTTTTTGATAAATAGATTTAATCTATCTAAATAGATATTTGGAGAGATTTCTATTATTTCATCGGGCAAGATTTTAAATAGTCTTTTTATATTGTTAATTCTTATATCTAATTCTTTAAGTTCTACTGGTTTTTTAACATAATCATCACAACCTGAATCAAAACCTTTTTCAATATCATCAACCATATTTAAAGATGTTAAAAATATAGCAGGTGTTTTTATATCATTTTTTCTAGCACTTTTTAATAAATCAAATCCATTAATAACAGGTACATTTACATCAAAAAGAAATAAATCGAACTTTTGTGAATATATTAATGCTTCTGCTTCATCACCACTATATACAGAGATGATTTGATAACCCTTGTTCTGTAAGTGTTCCTCAATGATTTCATTTAGTAATATATCATCTTCAAGTAAGAGTATCTTCATTAAAATCCTTTGAAGAATTTTAGCATAAAGAAGATTTATTAAAACAAGGATTTTTAAAAATCCTTGTTTAATTTTTAGAAAGAATAAATAAGTCTAGTTCTTAAATCAGTTGCATCTTTTGTATCATTTTCATAATCTAATATAGAATAATCAATTTGAGCTACTAATGCTTTAGTAATTGGATAAGCTAAATTTAAAGTTATTTCATCTAAATCAGCATTTACAGTTGGTTGATCAAAGCTTGTATATTTGAGTTCTGTTTTTAACTTTCCAAATTTATAGCCTGTTCCAACTTGCCAAGCATCAGTTCCAGCTTTAAATGCATCAGCACCAGCTGTTTTTGTTGTTGCTGTAAATTGAGAATAAGCACCTTGCCCTATACCTCTTACTACATCATTTGCATCATCAGTAGATGTATATCCGGCAAATAAATCAAGTCCTTCAATATTTCCACCAACTTTTAAACCATACATTGATGAATCTTTACTTGCACTTGAATCATAATTTGTATCAAAATATTGTGCAGCTACAAAAACAGGTCCAAAATTATATTTCGCATCCACATACATATCAACTGCAACATCTACAACATCGGCATACTGAAACTGCACATCTAAATTAGGAATTGAACTATTTTTAATATAAACAGTTTGTACTCCATCATTTCCTATGTTGTAAAAATTACCAGGTTCACCAGTTCCATTTGTATCATAATTTACAAATGCATTGTCCCCATAAGAAGAATTATCTGTTCTTGTTTGATATTTTGTAACTAAACCTGCAACAACAGTTGTATCAGGGATATCAGTATTTACTAATAAATATGCTTCAAAAGCTTCTTTTATTAATCTTGAACCAGAACCTGCTAATAATGGAGTAGTTACAAATTGTCTACCACCTTTAAAAGTTGTTTTATCATATGTATATTGTAGATATGATTCAGATAAAACTGACCCTTGTGCATCCATACTTCCAGCTGTTTTCCCATCTTTATCATCAATACTAGTTACATGAGAAGTTTGTAAAGTTGCACCTAGTACCAATCCTTTAAAATCATCTGTTACGAAGTTTAAATGACCACCATTAGCCCAAATTGAACTATCATTTTTACCAGCTCCATCAAATGTTTGAGCAAAATAATATGATTTTACTGCCCCTGATGCTTTTCCATTAGTAAATGCTTCAGCTAATGTATCTGCTGCAAAACTATTTGTTGCGAATCCTGCAACAGCTAATGCTGTAACTAAACTTATTTTTGCGATTTTTTTCATTTGTTCTCCTAAAATTTCATATACTAAAATATTAGTTTATGATGATATATATTTTTAAAATAAAAATAATGAAAAACTATAACAAACCAAAATGCAGTTAACATGTAGTTTTACTCCATAATCACTCCTTATAAAATTTATATAATAAATAAAAAAATTGGAGTATATATGAAAATATTATTATTGGAAGATGATATCATTCTTGCTGAAATAATAAGCGAGTACCTAATAAAGAATAATTTCATAGTTTCTATAACATATGATGGTTATGAAGCAGAAGAATTAATTTATTCAGAACAATTTGATTTATTACTTTTAGATATAAATGTTCCTAATATTAGTGGATTATCAATTGCAAATAAGATAAGATCTAATGGACTGTTAATGCCTATTATTTTTATTTCATCCTCTATATGTTTAGATGATTTTAAAAAAGCCTATCAATATGGGGCAAATGATTTTATTAGAAAACCATTTAGTTTAGAAGAATTACTTATTAGAATAAATTATATAAAAGAAAAATTTTTCATTGAATCAACAAAAGTAATAAAACTTACAAATGATATAAAATTTAATTTTAGGACCATGTCTATAGAAAAAGAAACAAAAAATATTTCCTTACCTAAAAAAGAAGCTGAGATCCTTAAGTATTTTTTATTAAATAAAAATAGAATTATTTCAATTAATGAACTAATATTAAATATATGGGGATATGAAGCAGAACCTTCTATTGCAACAATCCGATCTTATATAAAAAATATTAGAAAACATATAGATAAAGATTCCTTTGAGACAATAAAAGGATTAGGTTATATCTTAAAAATATAACTACATGTTCCCTGCATATAAAAAAAGTATAATTCTCCATAGTTATTTTATTAACTAATATAACTAATGTCAAAGATAA
>NZ_JBGUES010000163.1:0-5310 GCF_041821165.1 Poseidonibacter sp.
ATCATACACTAGATACAGGAAGCCAAGAAAAGAAATATGTAGCTCCTGTTAAAAAACCTAGAAAACCAAAAATCACTAAGCTTAATAAAAAAAGAAAAGCTAAAATAGCTGATAAAAAAGCTTTTGAAAAAAGAAAAGCAGATAAGAAAAAGAAAGAGAAAAAGAAATCAAAATTAAAGAAAAATCATAATAAATAGATTTTATCTTTAATTTTTCAATGAAAGGGCTAGCTTAGAAGCTTTCCCATTCATCATCTGAAGAAGTGTTTGAAACAACTTTTGTTGCTTGAACTTTTTTAACAGGAGTTTTACTTTCTACACTATTTGTACTTTTAGTATTAGAAGTTCCTCTTTTCCCTATTTTTATCTCAATACCTGATGATCTATTTAAATCTATAGTTTTACTTTTTATCGTATCTTTTCCTATAAACTCTTTTTCATTTGCTGATGCTACAACTAATTTAGCAATCTCATCTGTTTGTTCTGCAATACCATGTGTTGTATTAGATATAGCAACATTTTGTTGAGTTTGTTGATCTAATTGTGTAACCGCATCATTAATTTGTTCAATTCCAGATTGTTGTTCTTTAGAAGCTTCTGCAATTGTATTAATAGTTTCAGTTGTTTTAAGAATACTTTCATTTAAGGCTTCATAACCTTTAATCATTTTATCCGCACCATCTTTACCTGCATTAGTTTTAGCTGTTGCATTTTCAACTAATGATTTAATCTCTTTTGCAGCTTCTGCTGATCTACTTGCTAGGTTTCTTACTTCTTGTGCAACAACTGCAAATCCTTTTCCTGCTTCTCCTGCTGTTGCAGCTTCAACAGCAGCATTTAGTGAAAGAATATTTGTTTGGAACGCAATTTGATCAATTACTGTAATTGCATCAGCAATTGCTTCTGTTTGACTATTAATTTCATTCATTGCATTAACCGTTGATGCTGCTAACTCTTGACCTACTTTAATAGATGCTGATAATGTATTTGAATGATTAGCCATTTCAGCAATACTATTTGTATTATTAATAATTGTACTTGTAATCTCTTCTAATGCAGCTGCTGTTTCTTCTAGGGCTGCTGCTGTTTCTGTTGAGTTTTTATTTAAAGTATCAACATTTTCTAATAAAATATCTGAACTTGCATCTAAAGTAAGTCCATTCTCTTTATTTTCAGCAAGCATTTGATTAATAATTTTTGCTAAATCATTAATTGCAATTGAAATTTCACCTGTTGCATTTACAATATTATCTCTAAAGTCAAGTTTTCCATAATTTGATAATGTTTTTAAAATAATATTAGTATCTTTTCCAATATTTCTTTCAAGATTATTTAACATTTCATTTAACTGACTTTGTAGTTTTTGTAAAGATTCATTTTCTGTACTTTTTTCAACTCTAAAAGTTAAATACCCATTTTTAACTTGTTCAACAACTCTAGTAACATCTGCAATCAATGCATCATCTTGTTCTATTAAAGATTTTGTTTTTACAACATTTTTATTAATAATTTGAGCCATTTTACCAATTTCATCATTTGAAGAATCATCTAAATGTTCAACATCTGATCTCTCTTTATTAATATATTTAAAGAAATTCAATAATCCATCTTGAAATGCTTCTAATGGTTTAAAGATTGCGATATTTGAAAGCCATGCCATTAATACAGCTAATAAAATCATAATAACAAAAATAATAATACAATTTCTTATAATTACATCCATTATTTGATTCGCTGTTGTTTTTTCCATCTCTGCTATTTTTGCTTCAATATTATCTACATAAACACCAGTTCCTATAATCCAATCCCATTGCTCAAATTTTTTAACAAAAGAGATTTTTGGTTGAGGAGTATCTACGCCTGGTTTTGCCCACATATAGTTAACAAATCCACCATCTTTTTTTGCATTCGCAGCTTTTACGATTTCTCTATATACATATTTTCCAGTAGGATCTTTTAAATCATACATACTTTTACCGTTTAATGATTCATTTGTTGCATGCATTACAACTACGTGTTTTGAATCATTAATCCAGAAATATCCATCTTTACCGTAACCCATATTTTTAATTGCAACTAGCGCTTCTTCTTGTAGTTTTGCACTTACATTATCAACATACTCACCTGTACCAATTACCCAATTATATGGCTTAAATAATTTTACAAATGATACTTTATCTTGCGGTTCATCAAAACCTGGTTTTGGCCAAACATAATCTACAAATCCAGAATCAGACTTTTTTGCAACTTGTGCAAATTCATAAAATATTCTTTTCCCACCCTTGTCTTGATAGTTAGATAAATCTTTTCCATCAAGTTGTGGTTTAAATGGATGCATTATAATATTAGCATCAGTATCATTTATCCAAAAATATCCAGATTCACCATACCTAGTAGTTTTTACTGTATTTTTAATAAGCTCTTTCAATTCATCTTCAGGAAGTACTCCATGATACTTTTTATATTCTCCTTCAATGATTGATAAAAGAAACCCTGTTTGACCTTTTAAATAAGATTGTACTTCAGCTTTTACTTTATCTTTTGCAGTTCTAGCATGATAAGATTCTACTGTCTTCATAGCTAAAGATACATAGTTTTCTAACTCTTTTTGTTTTGAAGAGTAAGCATCTGATTTGAATTTTGCAATTACAGCATCTGAGGTTTCTTGTAAAGAAACAACTGATTGTATAATCATTGCAAGTGAAACAATAACAATTGAACTAATTACAATAATTAGTAATTTAGCCTTTATAGATATTGATTTAAGCATTTTTTTCCTTTTTGATATAAATAACAAAATTACTTGTTATATTGGTGTAGTCTTATATCTTTTATTTATACGTTTATAATACTATTGATACATATTATAATCCAAAGATAAAGAACAATTTTAAGCCATGAAGTGTACTTCATTACAATTTGTTACAAAAGTGACAAACATGTTCTATAGATATTATATTCAAAAATTATATAATTCTTGGTAAAGTTATTTCAAAATATTTTCTTTATAACAAATGATAATTCTTCTAATAATCTATTCTTATCTTTAGGTAATGTTCCAGCTAGTGGCAAGATATTTGAAACATGGTTTGATCTAAAAATAACTTTATTTAATGGATTTAATAATGATATAAATTCTATTTGTTCTTCTAACATCTCTTTTTCATTTAACTCTTGGAATTCATCTTTAAAATTCTTTATAAATTTTTGTTTTGTATGAGGTTCTAACATTAATTGTAAAGTAGAAAGATATGTTATATTTACTTGATTTATTAAATTAGCACTTGCAGTTATATGCTCTTTTGAATACTTTTTACCAGCAAGTCCTAAAATTACAGTTGCAGATATTTTTAAATTGGCTTCATATGCTTTATTTAATCCATCAATCATTTTTTTATTTGAAATTGGTTTTTGTATCTTTTTTAAAATATCAAATGAACCACTTTCTATTCCATAATAAATTAAAGTTAAACCTTTACTTCTTAGTAGTTTTAATTCATCTAAAGATTTATCATACAAATTAAAAGCAGATGCATATAAAGAGACTCTTCTTAACTTTGGAAATTTCAAATATGCATAATCAATAATTTTTATTAAATGCTCAGTACTTAAAGATAAAGCATCGCCATCTGCTAAAAAAAGTTTATTTGAATCATTATAATATTTTGATATTTTATCAATATCTGAGAAAACATCTTCTAATTTTCTAATTACAAAATTCTTTGATTCATACATTGTACAAAAGCTACATTTATTATAACTACAACCTAATGTAGCTTGAATAATAATAGAATTTGCTTCAGCAGGTGGTCTATATAATGGCTGATGATAGTTAATCAATTAGTCAATTCTCCTAATATTTCTTTTTTATTTATTAAAAACCAACTTTTTGGTAGATTATTTATTGACTTGTTTGCCATAAATATTATTGAGCAAAGCATTGCCCTTGCACTTGTATCACCACCTGCTTTTGCATTTTCTATTAACATATCTTTTAAATTATCAAATTTTGTTAAAAGATGGATTACTCCACAAAATCCTTCTGAAATATCACAAGCTGGACCAAAATCTCTAATACTTGTAAAAGTATCTGCATCTTTAGAATCTACTCCTTGTTTTACAAAATCTTGAATAGTTTTATCAAAAAGACTTTGTACTTTTAATAATGATGTTTTAATATCATTGCCATCAAGAGCGTCTAGTAAAACCATTGCAAAAAACCTTGAAGCAATAATTGCTTTTTTTGAGTTATGAGTAACTTTTACAAATTTTTCTACATTTTGTAAAAATTCTTCTTTTGAATTTGACACTTTTAATAATGGAGCAATCCTTCCAATAATTGATAAATCACTAGAATTAGAACCACATGGAAAGACATTATTTTCAATATTTTCCAATGTATTTCTACTTGAACCATCAACATAACCTGTATATGAACTCATTTGTTCTTGCCAATATTTCATATACTCTTTTTCATCAAATATATGCTTATCTTCTAAGAATTTATACAGCCATAAAGTATGATCACCATAATGTGTAAAATCACCTTTTTGTTTTCCTTTATGCCAAATAGCAAGTGGTGAATTTAAATCATTCCAATCTAAGTCATTTTGTGTCAATTGCTTTTCATCATATACCCAATGAGAACCAAGACAATAGGCATCTGTTATTAAAGATATTAATACTAATTCATCTATTTTCTTTTGACTAATCATTTTTTATCCTCATTTTTTATTTATTCCAATTTTTATAATTTGTAAATGCCGGTACTTGATGTTTAAACTCTTCTTTATCAAATGAATAAGAAAAAGAGTCTATATATTTGCATAATAAATCATACGAGTGTTTTAATTCTAAAAACTTTTCTTCACTGCCATCGGGCATATCAGGATGATATTTTTTTGATAATTTTAAATATTTTTGTTTTAAATTTTTTTTTGATGTTCTTGTTAATATGCCAAACATATCAACAGCCTTTTCAAACTCTTCATAATCCATAAAGAAACCCTTTTTTATGTGATTATCTATTTTACAATATTTAACCGTAATTAGAAGATAGTTTTTGTATTATTTAAAAAATATAAAAGGATTTTTTATGATTTATACATTATATCATGTGCATGACCCTATGTGTTCTTGGTGTTATGCCTTTAAACCAACACTTGATGAATTAAGAAAAAAACTTAATGATAATATAAAAATAGTTCATGTAGTTGGAGGTCTTGCTAAACATACAGATGAGCCAATGCCACAAGAACAAAAAGATACAATTGAAAATATTTGGTATGAAATTGAAGAAAAAATTGGAACA
>NZ_JBGUES010000164.1:0-5297 GCF_041821165.1 Poseidonibacter sp.
CATTCAACGGAACAAATTGGAGGGGCTGGCGATATGGGTAGAGATGTTATTGCTTATATTGATAACCCTAAAGATAATCCAACAAATTATGAATGGGATTGTTATCAGTGTAAACATTATAAGAAACCCCTTTCTGCATCTGATATATGGATAGAATTTGGAAAAATAATTTATTATACATTTATAAATAAATTCCCAATACCAAATAATTATTATTTTGTTGCTCCTCAAGGTATTGGTGGTTCTCTTTCAACTTTATTAAAAGATGATGTTAAATTAAAAGAAGCGATAAAAGGTGCTTGGAAAAAATATTGTCAAGATGATATTACAAAAACAAAATCTATACCATTATCCAATAATTTATTAGTGTACTTTAATCAATTTGATTTTTCTATATTTGATAAAATAGTTCCTAAAACTATTGTTCAAGAACATAAAAACCATCCTAATCATTTACCTAGATTTGGAGGAGGATTGCCATCAAGAAAATCTATAGAAATCCCACCAATAGAAACAGATAAAAAACTTAGATACGTGGAACAGCTTATAAAAGCTTATCATTCTGACTCTGAAAATATAATAGAGAAAATCGAACATATTGAAGATAGTAAATATAATGGGCATTTTAAAAGGGCAAGAAAAAGTTTTTATAAAGCTGAGGAATTAAGAGCTTTAACGAGAGATAATTTGACGGAACAAGTATTTAAAGATTTTAAAGAAGATGTCTTAGACTCTGTTATCAGTATAGCTGAAAAAAAATTTGCTAATGGATATGATAAAGTAGAAAAAGTAGAAGATAAAGCTATGGAAGTAATTATTGATTCTAACCCATTAACTGTGGCTTGTAGACCAGCAGATAAAAAAGGTGCTTGTCACCATCTTGTAAATGATAAAGAGATAAGTTGGATTGAAGATGAGTAGTCAAATTAAAGTATTTAATAACGAAATAGAAATTGGATTAAGAATTTTAGTGATAGTAGAATATATTTATCCAAAAAGTTTTGATATTGAAATGATAAATTATTATGATTATTTTATTTTACATACAAAAGATGTTGGTGGAGATGAAAGTCTACATGCTGATGTACCTAATCGTTTTGGTGAATTAGTAGTTAAAAGAGATTTAATTAGAAGTAGTTTGAAACTGTTAATGACAAAAGGTTTAGTTGAAATTCAATATACCGATAATGGTATTAAATATAAAGCTACTGAAAATACAGCACCTTTTTTAGATACGTTAAATGAAGAGTATACTATGCATTTACAAAATAATATTAAATGGGTATATAATAAATTTAAAGACTACACATATGATGATATAAAAATATATGTAGATAAACACAAAGAAAAATGGGGAAGTGAACTCTCATATTGTACAATAGGATTGATAAATGAATAAGTATGGATTTTTTATAAAAAAACTATATATAGAAGGTAGTGGTAAGAAAACGGTAAGTGTTGAGTTTGAAAAAGGTTTAAATGTTATTTATGGACCATCTGACACAGGAAAAACATTAATATACCAATGTATAGATTATATGCTTGGTTCTAGTAAAAGACCCAAGGATATGAGTATTCCTGAGATTAAAGGCTACAGTTTGTGTAAGCTTGAAATAAAATCATTTAATGGAGATGTTTTTTTACTTGAGAGAGCATTAAAGGGTGGTAATATTCAGTTATATGATAAGGATAATAACCTTATTGATATATTGAAAACTAAAAATGATAAAAAGTCAAAAGACAAAACTATTTCTGACTTTCTTTTAAAATTGTGTAATATATCAAGAAAAGACATTCGAAAAAATAAGGATGCTGAAAAACAAAGGCTATATTTTCAAGATATATCAAAATATTTTTTAGTTGATGAAGAAGTAATTATTATAGATAAATCACCAATTTCAATTAAGCCTGACAGAAGTGTTAATATTGCTGCTACTTTTGAAAAAAATGTATTTAAATTTTTACTAACAGGGCAAGATGATAGTGCAATAATTACATTACTAAAAAAAGATGAAGTTGTAAATAAAACTGGAAGAATTCAATTATATGATGAACTAATTGAGCAATTAGAACTTGATTTAAAAGATATAGATTATGAGAAAATAGATGAACAAATTGAAAAGCTAAACGAAGGGATTGAAAGTTTTAGAGAGAGTTATTTAACATCGAGTTTAGAATTTAAAAAGTATGATGGAGAGAAAAAAGAATTATTCAAGAAAATAGGTTTAGATGAAGCTAATTTAATAAATCTAAATGAAATATTAACACGTAGTAATATATTAAAAAAACAATATATAAGTGATATAGAAAGACTTAAAGGGACTATTGAAGCTGGTCAAGGATTAAATTTACTTACTACAACTAATTGTCCTGTATGTACTGGAACAGTAGAAGAAACTGTTGATATTGAAAAGTTAATTACTGCAACAAGTGTTGAAATTCAAAAAACAAGTTTATTACTTAATGAATTAGAAAGTAGTAGTAAAATATATTCATCTGAACAAAATGAACTAAATAAAGTAATAATTCAAGATAAAAAGCATTATGAAGAAGTAATTGTAAAAATTCAAAATCAATTGTCAGGTGTATTAGATGAAATTTCTAAGAAAATAAAAGAATATACAAATAAAAAAGAAGAGTTATCAAAAATAAAAACTCTAAAAGAAAAACTTGATAGTTATACAGTTCAAAAAAATAAAATTGAAGAAATAATCGATGATGATAAAGCATCAAAAAAAACAAGTAATTATGATGAATTAACAGTAGTATTGTTAGATCCAATTATTACAGTAATCAAGAATATTCTAGTTAAAATGAAGTTTGATAATATTGAGAATAAAAATATTGGTTTTTCAGAAGATTTATTAGATTTTTCTATAGGTGAAAAGAATAGAAAATCATTTGGTAAAGGTTATAGAGCAATTTTATATGCAGTATTTATAATTTCATTATTAGAGTATTTTAGAAGTAAAACATACCAAATAGGATTTGCGATGATTGATTCTCCGTTGAATCCATATAAAGAAGATGAAAAAAGAGATGATGGAGTATTGCCTAATAATCTTGGGGAACAATTTTATAGATATTTATATAAGAATATTAAAGAGGAACAAGTAATATTAATAGAAAATACAGAAGTTCCTGATGAATTGAAAAATGAAATTAATTACATAGTTTTTGATAAATCAAATGGGTTTTTACCGAATATTGAACAATTATAAAATGGTGAATGGGCGGAATAGATTTTAATAACTATAATTTTATATTCATTTTATTTTGAATATGGTATCAGATGATAAAAAATGTAAAAAGAGCAATATTCAATAACTAGATATTAACACACTAAACAGAAACAAAGCAGTATAATCCTTTTAAATATAATTACACTATAAATAAAAGGCAAAAAATGGAACTTACTATTAAAACGGCAATTGAAAACAGACAGTTGTTAAGTTTTGAATATAAAAAGAAAAATAGATTAGTAGAACCATATACATTTGGTGAAAATTCATCAGGGAAAGATACATTAAGTGCTTTTCAAATAGAAGATGGTGGTGATGGATCTGCTGATATGTGTTGGCGACAATTTCCAGTTCGTGAAATTAAAAACTTAAAACTATTAGATACAAAATTTGAAGAGCTAAGAGAAGGATATCATCCTGATAATGCAAAAATGAGTTTTATTTATTGGACTGTATAATATAGAATTTTGAAAATGAAGTTTTATAAACCCCATCAAATGATGGGGCATTTTGAAAGGTTTTATTTTAGATTGTATTCATAGGAAAACAAATCACTACTTTTGTACACTTATCAAACTTTTTATTTTCAAATGTATATGATGTATTTTTTATATTGATTTGCCCATGCATACTTTCTGTGATGATTTTATGAGTCATAAAAAGACCAAGACCTGTACCTTGACTTTTATGTTTTGTTGTAAAATAGGGCTCAAAAATTTTATCTAAAATCGCAGGATTTATTCCTCCTGCATTATCTACTATTTCTATTAGGACTCTATTTCTTAGTTTATATGTCTTAATAGCAAGATATCTATTATCCTTATCAATCTCACTTAATGCATCTTTAGCATTGTTTAATACGTTTAATATTGCTTGATTTAGCTCATTTTCATAAGCAAAAAGATGTAGATTTTCTCCTAAGTCTAGTTTTAGATTAATAAAATTATTTACAATTGAGCCTTTTGTAATATTCAAGATTGTATTTATACTATTATTTATATCAAACTCTTTTTTTATTTTGTCACTTTTTAGATAATTTTGGAAATCATCAATAGTTTGAGATAAGAATTTTGTAGTTTCAGTTATTCTATCTAAAGTGCTATTCATCTCTTTTTCATCCATTATTCCAAACTCTTTTTGTAGTTTTATTCCAGATGCAGAAGTAGAAATAAAACTCAAAGGTTGTCGCCATTGATGTGCAATATTTCCTATCATTTCTCCTAAACTTGCCATTTTCGATTGTTGGATTAAAAGATTTTCTTTATCTTTTATTTCACTCATATCAATAATTGAAATAATATTTGATGCATTATTATCAAAGAAAATTTCTTTTGATTTTACTAAAGTAGGGAACTTATTTTCAATCTCTTTTAATCCATTTATTTCATAAGTTTTAGAGTTGTTTTTATTTATTATTTTACTTATTGTTAATCTATTATTATGTTCAAATAGTTCATTGATATTTTTATTTATCATATTATCTTCAATTTTAAAACCAAACATTTTTTTAAATACATTATTACAAAATACAATCTTCTCATCTTTTACAATTACTATACCTTCAATAGTTAAATCAACCAATGTCCTAAAACTTTTTAGAGTATTTTCAAGCTCATATTTCGTATGTTTTAAACTTCTTTGATATCTTATTAACTCTCTATTTTTATATAAAATAAATAAAATCACAAGCAATAATGGAATTATAAATTTTAAATAAGCAAGATAATCAATCTCTTTTTCAAAATCAATTTTTGCCCATTTACTATAAATAGTCTCTTTTTCTTCTGCACTTAATTCTGCTAAAACTTTATTTATAATAGATTGTAAAAGAGGATAGTCATCTCTTATCATTACTTGTAGATTAAAATCCAATCCAGTATTTCCAGATATTTTAATATCACTATATGCATACTTTTTGATATTATGAACCAAAACAGGCATATTATCAACTAATGCATAAATTTCATTATTTGATAAAAGTTGTAAACCTTCTTTTATATCTTTTATAAATACAAACTCAATTCTAGGGTATAGCTTTTCTAGCATTTTATGTGC
>NZ_JBGUES010000165.1:0-1996 GCF_041821165.1 Poseidonibacter sp.
AAGATAAAAAAAGAAAAGAGTTAGAAGAGTTTATTGCTAAAAATAAAGCAAGAGCTTCAACAGCTGCACAGGCACAATCAAAAGTAAAACTTTTAGAAAAAATGGATGATATGGCTGAACTTGGTTTTGATTCTACTTTAGAATTTGATTTTAACTTCAAAGATACTCCTGCAAAAGTTTTATTAGACGTAAAAGATTTAGAATTTGGATATACGCCTGAAAACATACTATTTAAAGATATTTCTTTTACTCTAAAAAAAGGTGAAACTTTAGGAATTATAGGAAAAAATGGTAAAGGAAAATCTACACTACTTAATACAATTGCTGGTGAACTTAAGCAAATAAGTGGAATAGTAGATTTTCATGGAACTACTACGTTTGGACACTTTGGACAAACAAATATAAACCATTTAAACCCAAATAATACAGTTATGGATGAGATTTATGTATCAAACCCTACTTTAGCAGAATCAACAGTTAGAGCAATTTGTGGAAATATGATGTTTAGTGATGATAATGCTAAAAAGAAAATTTCACTACTTTCAGGGGGCGAAAAAAGTAGAGTTATGCTAGGACAAATTTTAGCAAAAGATGTTAATTTATTATTTCTTGATGAGCCTACAAACCACCTTGATATGGATTCTATTGATGCTTTAACAAAAGCTATAAAAAGATTTAATGGTTCTAGTATTATTGTTACGCATAGTGAAGAATTATTAAGAAGAGTTTGTGATAGATTAATTATTTTTGCTAATAATGAAGCTAAATATTTTGATGGAAATTATGATGATTTCTTAGAAAAAATTGGTTGGGAAGAAGAGGAAGTTGAAGAAAAAGTAAAATCAGCTCCAAAAGTAAATAAAAAAGAGAATAAAAAACTACGAAGTTCTTTGATTCAAGAAAGAAATAAAATAACTTCTCCACTTAAAAAACAGATTGATTCTTTAGAAAATTCAATTATGAAAATTGAAGATGAATTACAAGAACAACATGATGAACTAATTCAAGCATCTAATAAAGGTGACAATAGTAAAGTTATTGAACTTTCAAGATTAGTAACAAATAATGAAAATCAAATAGAAGAAAATTTTGAGGCACTTGAACTTGCTCAAACTAAATTTGATGAAATTACGCAAGAGTATGAAGAAAAACTAGAAGGTCTTTAGGCCTTTTAGTTTTATTATTTTATTTACAATCTTCTTTTTTTGATAAGACTTTTAATACATCACAAGAAAATCCTGCTTTTTTCCTAGCTTCAAAATTTAAATCCATTTTTCTTTTTGTAGAACCTGGAAATACATCTTCAATAATTTCTAAATATGTAGAGTCATAATCTAAGTTTAATCTATCACATTCATATTTATACCATCTATCACCTTTTAAAACATGGTCAACCTCTTCTTCTAAAATAACAGCTAAAACATCAAGTAGTTTTGAATTAAAAGCATCCATATTTGAGTTTAGTTTTAGCATAATTTTAGGATTTTGATCTAAACCATTTGCTTCTAAAAATCTAGGTACAGCAGCCATTCTTCTTAAGAAATCAGGTGTATCTTGCATTGCTTCAAATAAATTTTTATGAACAGCAAAATCTCCATATTCTCCACCAATTTCTGCTAATAATTTTTCTAACATTAAAAAATGTCTTATTTCATCATCTGCAACTTCTAACCAATCTTTATAATATTCTATTGGCATATTTTTAAATCTTAATGCTGCATCAAGTGCTAAATCAATTGCTGAATACTCAATATGTAAAATAGTATGTACTAGATATTTTTTACCCTCAACTGTATTAAAATTTTTAATTTTAGGTAATTCCATTGGTTTTACAATATCTAAAAATGTTGCATAAGAAGGTTCGATTAAATCGTAAGCTTTATGATTATTATTAAATGTTAATTCATTATTTAAAAACATTTTATAAAAACTATTAAACTTATTGATTTTATCTTTAGGTTTATTTGTTAATAAAACCTCCTCAAGCATAATAAAA
>NZ_JBGUES010000165.1:2006-5285 GCF_041821165.1 Poseidonibacter sp.
CCATACATAACCTCTTTTTTGATATAATTTATGAATTTTAGCGAATAAGGTTTAAAATGGATATAAAAGTTCAAGCAATGGGTGATTATCAAACAAATTGCTACATAATCACAATAGAAAATAAAGATTTAATTATTGATCCAGGTGTAGGTGCTACTAAATGGATTAAAACTCATGTTACAAATCCAGTTGCTGTATTAAATACACATGGACATTTCGATCATATCTGGTCAAATCAAGAAGTAAAAGAATTATATGATATTAAGCTATATACTCCAAGAGATGATGAGTTTATGCTTACAAGTGATCCTTATGGATTAGGAATGCCAGCTTCTTATGCTGATATACTAATCAAACCTGATGAAGAAATTGAAATTGAGGGTATTAAAATAAAATTTCATCATTTCCCTGGACATACTCCTGGTTGTTCTGCTATTCAGATCAATGAACATTTATTTACAGGTGATTTTATATTTAAAGGTACAATAGGAAGATTTGATTTCCCTATGTCTGATGCAAAATTAATGAAACAAAGTATTAGTAAAATTCTTCAATGGGATAATGATTTCCATATTTATCCAGGACATGGAGATAAAACAACATTAAATAGTGAGATTCCAACACTTAAACAATGGGAAGCATCTATATAAAGGGTTACTGTTTATGAGTCAATTATTTGAAATAATTATAAAAGAGAATGAAAAGTTAAAATTATTAGAAGATTCAGGAAAAGTTTACAATAAAATTTTTGATTATTTAAAAGAAGATTATAATATTTATGAATTAAAAATATCTTTTAGAAGTCAAAATCAAGATAGAGTTTTATTTGAATCTACAAAAGAGTTAGATTTATCATACCAAATTAATCTAACATTTCCTCAAAGCCAAAATTCAGAAGTTATGTATTTAATTACTGCAAAAAATGAAGAGAATAGAAAAGAGATTGAACATACTCTATTTAGTATAAAGTTAACACTTCAAATATTTTCTCAATCTTTGTATAATAAATATTTAGAAAAATCAATTTCAGAACTATCACTTATTGACCAAGTAACAGGTTCGTATAATAGAACTTATTTAGATAATTATGCACATAATCTACTTAGTTTATCACAAAGAGAACAAAAAAAGATTGCATTTTTAAAAATAGGAATTGATCAATTCAAAGCAGTTATTGATGAATTTGATTATGCTATTGGAGATAAGGTACTTAAGACTTTAGCAGATACTTTAAATGAAAATGTTAGAACCTCTGATATTGTAATAAAAATTGATAGTGATGAATTTTTAGTAATACTTTTAAATATCGTTAATGAAGATAATGCTATTATGATTTCAGAAAAGATTATAAACAACTTTTCTAAAAAAGAAGTATTAGTTAATTCACAAACAGAACAAGCTCTTAAAAAGACAGTTTGTAGTGGGATTTCTATTTATCCAGATGATGCTTCTGATATAGATGAAATAATTAGAAATGCTGATATTGCTTTATATGAAGCAAGAAATAAAGGTCGTAGTCAGACATTTAAATATAATAAAGAAGAAACAAATACGATAGATTTTTTTTAAGGATAAGAATGAAAAGTAAACTTATAGATTTAATTCTATCATCAGCAAATAACGAAAATGATGTAAAAACCCTAGAAAATATCTTTACTTTATATGAACAATTGCAATTTGCTTCAAATATAAAACAAATAGCCGAGGATCTATACACTTGGCTAAATGAAACATACAATATTGATAATGTTAATTTTGCACTTTTTGATATAAATAAAAATACAAGAGAAGAGATATTAGTAAGAGGCGAAGAATTTTTATTAGATGATGACTTATCATGTTTTTTTATCATTAATACACATACAAACTTAAATGCAACAGTTTCTTTTAGTGCAACATCAAAAGTTCATTATCATATTTTACAAGAGAAATATGACAATATTGAAACTGCATTTTTTATTATCTCACCAATAATTCAAAATGGAATAATAAAAAAGAACTTTATTGAATCATCATCACTAGATTCTGTAACAAAAGTTTATAATAGAAATTATCTAATTGAAAACTTATCAAAAAATCTTTCTTTATCAAAAAACAAACAAAGAAAAATATTCTTCTTAATGATTGGAATTGATCGTTTTAAAGCTGTAATTGATGAGTTTAATTATGATGTTGGAGATAAAGTTTTAATTGAACTTGCAAAAGTAATTCACTCAAATATAAATGAGTTTGATATGGTTGCTAGATTAAATGGTGATGAATTTTTAGTTTCACTTGTAAATTGCAATGCTCAATATCAAGCAGAAGAAATAGCAAATAAAATTATGAGTGATTTTGCAAATATAGAGATTATTGTAGACGAAGAGACAAAACAGATACTTAAAAAAACTATATGTATTGGTTTTGATACTTTTGATTCAGAAGATGAGTTTACAATTACAGATTCAATTAAAAATGTTGATATTGCACTTTATGAAGCAAAAAATAAAGGAAGAAGTCAATTATTTAGATTTTCTGATTTACGAGCTGATGATACAATAGATTTATTTTAATCTATTGTATCTTTCTTGCTTTCATATAAACTCTTTTTGGAGCTGGATATCCTTCAATCGTTTTAGTTCTATCATTTGGATCTAAAAAATCCTCTAAACTTTGATCAAATGACCAAGGTGTCTTTCTTTGTTCTTCACTACTTGTAACAGTTGTAGCAATAACTTCCATATCTTCAAACCCTGCTCTACTTAACCAATTTGTTAAAGCTGAAATTGTAGGAATAAAATAGATATTTGGTATTTTAGAATATCTTTTATTTGGAGTTAAGCATATTTCATCTTCTCCATCAATCATAAAAGTATCAATTAAAATTTCACCTTTTGAATTAAGTCCACGTGCAAGTGATTTTAATGTCCCAACAGGATCTGGTCTATGATATAAAACACCTAACATAAAAATAAAATCAAATTTATGATTATAATACTCTAAATGCTCAACCCCTAACATTTCATAAGTAATATCTGATTTCACAAAGTGATTAACAAACTCAAATTGATGAAGTGTTAAAGGTGCAGGATCAAAACCTACTAATCTTTTTGGTTTATCTTCAAGCATTCTAAACATATAATATCCATTATTACATCCAATATCTGCAACAACTTTATCTTTTAGATTAAAATGTGGACGTATTAAATTGTATTTAATATTACTTTGCCACTCGCTATCAATTTCTAAACCAAATATTTTAAAAGGGCCTTTTCTCCAAGGAATTAATGTTTTAGCAGT
>NZ_JBGUES010000166.1:0-5283 GCF_041821165.1 Poseidonibacter sp.
TGATAGAAGTTTAAGACCATTATTCCCAAAAGGTTATGTATATCCTACAACTATTACTGTAATGGTATTAAGTGCAGATAAAGATGTAGATTTACAAGCATTAGCTTTAAATGCTGCAAATGCTGCTTTATATACTTCAAACTTACCAATTAAAAAATCTGTTTGTGGTGTAAGAGTTGGTAAAATTGATGGAGAATATGTACTTAATCCAACAGTAAAAGATTTAGAAAATTCTACATTAGATTTATATGTAGCAGGTTCTAAAGATGAACTATTAATGATTGAAATGAAATCTATTTCATCTGCTGAATTAGTTGAAGTTGATATTGAAGCTTTTACAAAAATTCATAATGCAAATGAAATGACTGAATCTAAACTTGTTGAAGCTATTGGTTTTGCACAAGAAGCTTTATTTGAAGCAAATACAACTTATGAGTCTGGTTTTGAAACAGCTTGTAAAGAGATGGCAGAAGTTGAATTAGTTAAATTTTCAATTGAAGAATCAGTTATTAATTATGTAAGAGATAATTTCTCAAATGATATTCAAGAAGCAATTAAAAAATTAGCAAAAAGTGAAAGAGCAACAGAACTTAAAGATGTAGCAAAATCAATTTCTGCTAATGAATATTGTGCAAGTAATGAAATTGAATTCTCTGTAATCTATGAAGCAGTTTCTATTGTAAAAAGAGAAATTGTTAGAAATATGATTGTTACTGATAAAGTAAGAGCTGATGGAAGAGGTTTAAAAGATGTTAGACCTATTTCAATTGAAACAAATATTTTACCATCTGCTCACTCTTCTTGTTTATTTACAAGAGGTGAAACACAAGCATTAGTAGTAGGTACAATTGCAGGACCAAAAGATGGTCAAATGTATGAAAAACTTACTGAAAAATCAACTTCAATTGATAATTTCTTACTTCACTATAACTTCCCAGGATTTTCTGTTGGAGAAGCAAAACCAATGTTTGGTGTAGGTAGAAGAGAATTAGGTCATGGAAATTTAGGTAAAAAAGCACTTGAACCAACAATTGATGATGATTACACTGATACAATTAGATTAGTTTCTGAGATTTTAGAATCAAATGGTTCTTCTTCAATGGCTACTGTTTGTGGTGGTTCTTTAGCATTAAAAGCAGCAGGTGTTCCAATTTCTGATTTAGTTGCAGGTGTTGCAATGGGAATGGTTGTTGAAAACAATGAATATTCTGTATTAACTGATATTATGGGTCTTGAAGATCATGATGGAGATATGGACTTTAAAGTTGCAGGAACTTCAAAAGGTATCACAGCTTTACAAATGGATATTAAATTAGGTGGAATCGAGCTATCTGTACTTGAAGAAGCATTATTACAAGCAAAAGAGGGTAGAGAGCATATTTTAGGTTTAATGAATGTTGCTGCTTCTGAAATTGTTGTAAGTGATGCTTTACCATTAGTTGAGCAATTCTCAATTGATCCTAGTAAAATTATGGTAGTTATTGGAAAAGCTGGTTCTACTATTAAAGAAATTATTGAGAAATTCTCTGTAGGAATTGATTTAGATAGAGATAGCGGGAACGTTAAAGTAAGTGGTACTTGTAAACAAAATGTTTTAGACGCTTGTGAACATATTAAAACTATATCAAATAATGCAGTTTCAAGAAAAGGTCCTTCAAAAGATTTAGATTTTGAAAAACTTTATGCAATTGATGAAGTTTTAGTTGGAAAAGTTGAAAGAATTGTTGATTTTGGTGCATTTATTTCATTACCAAAAGGTGGAGAAGGTCTTCTTCATATTTCTAAGTTATCAAAAGAAAGAGTTAAAAATGTATCTGATATTTTATCTGTTTCTGATGAAGTAGAAATTAAAGTACTAAAAGTAAAAAAAGACAGAATTGAATTAGGTTCTGCATCTATTTAATTAGTTAAATTAAAATAAATAATCAATAGAAATTATCATATTTCTATTGATTCCTCTTTGAACAAATCCCAAAATACTAATATATATCTTCCTAATAAATAAATATAAATGATAAATTTATATTTTTATAACCCTAATTTAATAATTCTTACGTTAGTATAATAAAAATAATTTTTTAACTATAACTAAGGGGTTCTAATATGGCTAAACTTTTGATCGTAGATGATTCAACAATGCTAAGAGATATGCTTAACTATGCATTAAATGAAGGTGGATATACAGATGTTACAGAAGCTGTTGATGGTGTTGATGGTTTAGCAAAAGCTAAAGCTGATAATTTTGATCTAATAATCACAGATGTAAACATGCCTAATATGGATGGTTTAACATTAATTGGTGAATTAAGAAAAGTGCCACAATATTCTAAAAAACCTATTTTAGTTTTAACAACTGAAAGAAGTGATGAAATGAAATCAAAGGGTAAAGCATCTGGAGCAACAGGTTGGATTGTAAAACCGTTTGTACCAGATCAACTGTTAAAAGCAGTTAATATTGTGTTAAGTAGATAAAGGAGTTTACATGTCATTTGATATTTCTAAATATAGAGAGATGTTTCTAGAAGAAGCTGAAGAGCTTTTTGAATCAGCAGATAATGTACTGTTGGAAGCTGAAAATAATGGTTCTTTAACTGACGAAGAAATGGGGCAGTTATTTAGAGATGTTCATACTCTAAAAGGAAGTGGAGCATCAGTTGAATTAAAACTGTTTGCTGAATTTACTCATGATGTTGAAAACTTGATGGATAAATTAAGAAACCATAAAATTGAATTCATACCAGAAATGGCAGGAACTTTAATTGATGGTTTAGATGTTATGAAAGAAATATTGGAACTTGAAGTTTCAGAAGAATTAACAAGAGAAATGTTTACTGAAATGACAACTTCTTTATTAGAAGAAATTAGAGCGTATTCAAATGAAACTCCTGTAGCTAAACCAGTTGTAGAAAATAAAACTCCTGTTGTTGAAAAAGTACAAGAACCTGTAAAAGTTGAACCTGCACAAAATGACAATATTGGTTTTTTTGATGATGACTTAAATGATGAAAAAGATACACAATCATATGGATTGTTTTCAGATGATGTAGATGAAGACCAAAAAAACTACGGCTTCTTTGATGATGATTTAAATGATATAGATATGAATAGCGATGATAGTGTTGCTATTGTTCATAATGAAGAAGATAATTTTGGCTTTTTCGATGAAATGTCTGCTATTAATTTAAATGAAGAAATAAAAAGTAATGATGAAATTAAATTAGAAAAAACAGAAGAATCTACACCAAAAGAAACGCCAAGTGCAGATTCAGCAGCTAGAAAAGTTAGAGAAACAAAAGAAAAGAAACCTGCAGCTGCAACTAATAATATCAGAGTTAATTTAGATAAAATTGATTTATTAATGAATAATGTTGGAGATCTTGTAATTACTAATGCAATGCTTACTCAATTTTCATCTACAATTGAGGAATCAAAAACTAGAACAGCTGTATTAGAAAGATTAGAATTATTAGAAAGACATATTAGAGATATGCAAGATTCTATTATGAGTATTAGAATGGTACCAATGGAATCTATATATTCTAAGTTCCCAAAAGTTGTTAGAGATATTTCTAAAAAATTAGCAAAAAAAGTTGAATTTAAACATTATGGTGATAATGTTGAAATTGATAAAGCAATGATTGAAGGATTAACAGATCCATTAATGCATATTATTAGAAATTCACTTGATCATGGTTTAGAAACTCCAGAAGAAAGAGAATCAGCTGGTAAAAGTGATGTTGGTTCAATTATAATTTCAGCTGAACAAGCAAATGGACAAATGATTATTACTATTGAAGATGATGGTAGAGGAATCAATGTTGAAAAAGTTGCTCAAAAAGCATTAAGCCAAGGTCAAATTGATGAAAATCAATTTAACAATATGAGTGATAATGAAAAAGCAATGTTAGTATTTGGAGCTGGTGTTTCAACTGCTGACCAAATTTCTGAAATATCAGGTCGTGGTGTTGGAATGGATGTTGTTAAAACAAATATTCAAAAACTAGGTGGAGATCTAAAATTAGATACAACTTTAGGTGAAGGTACTACATTAACAATTATGTTACCTTTAACTCTTGCAATTCTTGATGGATTAGATATTGCAGTTGGAGATCAAAAGTATATTTTACCTTTAAGTTCAATTGTTGAATCATTACAACCAACATCAGATATGATTAAAAAAATTGGTGATGGTACACAAGATCTTCTTATGTTAAGAGAAGAGTTTATTCCTGTTGTTAGATTACATCAATTATTTGGATTAAAAAGAAGTTTTGATAATCTAGAAGATGGAATGTTAATTGTAGTTAAGTCAGGAAATACAAAAGTTGCTTTATCAATAGATGAATTTTTAAATCAACATCAAGTTGTTGTAAAACCACTTGATAAAAACTTTAGAAGTGTTGAAGGTGTAGGTGCTGCAACTGTAAGAGGTGATGGAAGTATTGGATTAATTCTTGATATTGTTGGAATTATCAATGCACAAATTAAAATTGAAAAGCACCATGGCTTTATAAAAAAAGCTTCTTGAGTAATTAATGAGTAATAGTACACAAGAGATTCATAATAAAATTAAAAAACTTCTTTATTCTTTAACGGGTATTACACTTGCTGATAATAAAGATATTATGATTTCAAATAGAATTGATAAATTAAAAAGAGATTCAAAATTTAAAGGTGATATTACTGAACTTTTAGATTTAATTGAAAAAGGTACTTTTGTTACTGAATTTATTAACTCTTTTACTACAAATAAGACTCATTTTTTTAGAGAAGATTTTCATTTTGTAGATTTGAAAAATAGAGTTTTACCTCAGTTAGCAAAAGAGGGTAGAAAAATAAAAATGTATTGTTCTGCATCTTCAACTGGTGAAGAACCATATTCTATGGCTATGACAGTACTTGAAGCAAAAGAAGAATTAGGAAAATTTATTGATACTTCAATAATTGCAACTGATATTGATACAAATGTATTACAATATGCTGCAAATGGTATTTATAGATATTCAAAATCATCAAAAGAGTTTCCTTCTTGGATTAAACCTGCTAAATATTTTAAAAGAAGAATACAAAAAAATTTATCTGGTGAAGAAGTACTTATAAAAGTAAAAGATGAGTTAAAAAGAATGATAAGTTTTCAAGTAATGAATTTAAATGATTCTTCTTATCCTTTTTCATCTAATCAATTTGATGTGATTTTTTGTAGAAATGTATTAATTTATTTTTCAGCAGAAGATCAAAATAAAATATTAAAAAAGCTTTTTAAACATTTAAAAATTGGTGGTA
>NZ_JBGUES010000167.1:0-5165 GCF_041821165.1 Poseidonibacter sp.
CTCATCTTTTTTATTTTCTCAAAATTAAGTTCAAGACCAATAGTAAACATTAAAAATACTATCCCAAATTCACCTATTAACTCTAAGCTATGAAAATTTATTCCATTAAAACTAAAAGCATAACTAATAATTGTTCCTGAAAGAATATATCCTATGATATGAGAAATTCCATATCTTTTAAATATGATATTTAGTATTGTTGCAATAGCTATTGCACAGAAGATTATTACTAATATATTATTCATTTATTATCTTTATTTTTTAATTCTATTATTCGTATTTTACAGTTTTTTTGCAAGAAAATATTATTTAAGCTAATTATTTTTTATTCAATTATCATAATTAATTTAATTTATGAATCTTCAAAAAGTTTTCAGAACGCTTATGATTTAAGCTTTTTGCTTTTTTCATCCAAAAGATTGCTTTATCAATATCTTTACTTACGCCTAAACCATTAAAATAAAAATAACCAACATAATACATCGCTTTTGTTTTATTCTTTTGTGCAGCTTGTAGGTATAAATCAAATGCTTTTTTATAATCATTTGAAATAAGATTACCTTCTCTATAAATATCTGCTAATTTAAGTTGAGCTCTTGTATCATCAAGTTGTGATGCTTTTGTAAACCAATAAATAGCTTCATTTATATCTTTTTTTGTTCCATCACCATTTAGATACATCATTGCTAAATTTGTTTGAGCTATTGCACTATTTGCTTTTGCGGCTTTGGTATAAAGAACTAAAGCTTTTTCATAATCCACTTTTGTTCCATGTCCAAAAAAATACATTGATGCTAGATTATTTTGTGCAAATATCACACCTTGTTCGGCTGCTTTGCTATACCAATAAAATGCTTTTTTTTGACTCTCTTTTTTTACATTTAATTCATATACCATAGCTAGATTTAATTGAGCCAAAGCATAATCTTGAATAGCAGATTTTTCAAACCAATAGATTGCTTTTTCTTTGTTTTTATTTACCACTGTTCCTAAATAATACATTTGAGCAAGATTGTTTTGAGCAACTTTATTACCAAGTTGGGCTGATTTTTCATACCAAAAGAATGCTAATTCTTTATTTACAGGTACTCCAAAACCATTATAGTTCATTAGTGCAAGATTATATTGAGCTTGTGCATTATCATCTTGTGCTAATAAACTAAATATTTCATAAGCTTTTGAATAGTTTTTATTATTGAAATTTTCTACAGCATCATTAAATGAATTAGCATATAAGTTTATTGTTATAATAAATAAGAGTAGTAATTTTTTCATAATAAGCACCTCTTAAGTTATTGTTTATTTAAATTTTCATCTGTATCTTTTTTAATTTTATCTAAAATACTATCAATTTCTTTTATATCTTCAATATCCTCTTTGTTTTGTTTTGATATTGAACTATTAATTTTATCCTCTTTTTCAAGAATATCATTAGATTTTGTTTTTATTGAAAAATTGTCATTTTCTAATATATCATCATTTATTTCTACTATATCTTTACTATTAATTCTTTGAAATATAAAAATATCTGCTATTCTATCTTCTTTACTTGGAGTATTAAAATATTTTTTTCCTTCATTATCACAAAAGCCATTTAAGTCAAAGATATTGCTTATATAGCCCATACAACTTTCCCATTTTGTTTCAAGAGATAAAAAGAACCCTACTCTTTTCCAAAATATTTCATGCTCACTTTTTGATAGATAAATACCCTCTTTTGAATCAAGGTTTTTAATTCTTTTTACATAAACAGATGCTAAAGATTTATTATCAACTTCATTTACTTCAAAAAACCAAGTATCTTCAACTAAAATAGGAGTTAAAGGGAAATGATTTACATTTGTTTTTCTAACACTTAATGAATTACGATAAGAATCAATAACAAAATCTTTATTTGTAAAAATAAATGCTTTTTTAGCAGCTTCTAAAACTGCATCTTTTGATATCATATCATAGTTCATAGTTGAAGTATAATCTTCTTGATTTGCATTAATTAAATCATTTTTAGAAGAACAGCCTGTAAAAAGTACAAGTGCAATAACTAATATATATTTAAGCATAATTTTCAAATCCTTATTTACTTGTTGCATAAGCACCTAATCTTTCTAAGAAATTATAATCAACATCAAGTTTAACAGCCTCTGCCATAATATCAATATTATTTAACTCACCATAAATTAAAATATTTTTTACCTTATGTTTTTTTGCAATATCACTTGTGAAATTAGCCGTATAATCTTTATGCATTCTTATATAATCAACTTCTAAACCATCTAATTGTTCTATTGGATACTCTTCAAGTTTATAACGCTTAATTAATGTTTTAACACCATATTTACGTATTTCTTTAGTAAATGTTTCAAATAAAGTTTTATTTAAATATGCACTATAAGAAGTAATACTAAAGACGATATTTCCACTTATATCACTATTTTTCGTTAAATATTCTTTTAACCAATTCATAAAGCTACTATTATTTAATGAATCCATTGATAAGTTAATAGCTATTTCATAATCAATATTATTTTCTTTTATAAACTTAATACATTTCTCAATAACTTCTTTATCAAACTTATCTACAAAATTTAATTTCTCAGCAATTGATAAGAATGGTCCAATTGCCAATCTTTCATTATTTTTATCAAATAATAAAGGCACAGCTTCTTTCATAATTAATTTATCAGGTTCATCAAATGAATAAGTATCTAAAACAAAATTCATATCAAAATTTGCTTCTTCTATTATTTCAATTACATTTTTATGTAAAGAATCATAACCATCTTTTAATTCTGATTCATCGATAATATGATAAGTATTTATACCATTTTGTTTTGAGATATTAAAGGCTTTATTTGCAGATTCTAAAATAGAATCAATACTTCCAAATAAATCAAATGGTGTTCCACCAATATGAATAAGGTCATCAGGAACATCATAATTATCTGGGATATTATTAAGTAATTGTGAAATTATCTCTTTTAACATCTCTTCAATATCTTCTAGCTTCATATCTTTTACAATAATTGCAAATTCAGAACCATAAAATCTATATAGAGTAATTTCCATTTTACTATATTTATAAATTACATTTTTTATGATACTTGTATATGCATCTACAAAGGCATTTATATAGTTTGAATCATAATTTTTACTCATATATCCTAAACATTCAAGTTTTATAGTAAAAATTGTTGCTTTTTGTGAGGTTACAAACATACTTTTAACATCAAAATCAAAGACACTTTTATTTGGTAAACCTGTTAGTGTATCTGTTGATAACTTTCTTTCTAAATTCTCTTTACTAATATTTACTTCATTTACAAGTGATGCAACTTTTGTTGATATTTTAACAACTTTTTTAGTTAATTCAGTTAATTCTTTTGTACCTTCAAACTCTTTTTTATCTAAAACTTCAAACTTATTTTCTATGATTTTATCAAGATATGTATTTAGTGACCTAATTGGTTTATTAACATATCTTGCAAAAATTAGTTTATGATAGAATCTAATAATTATAAAAATTGGAACAATTAATACTAAAGTAAATAATACTAATTTTATAAAAAGACTATACATTTTAGACTTTACAAAACTTGTATCAATTTCATAAGTAATTTTTCCATAATTTACACCATCATAAACTAAATCATTTACAATAGTCTGATTTTTTAAATCTATTGATTTATCAAACCACTCATAAACTTTATACTCACTATCAACTAAACTTTCTTTTTTAATATCTTTAAATGTTAGGTTTGTAAGAAAAATCTTGATTACAGATCTTTTATAAGCTTGAAATCTTACAGGAATAGACTCTTCATAATTTTCTCTATCATTTGGAATATATTCATATAACATACTATCTTTAACTTTTTGTATATATCCATATTTTGCATCAATTACAATATCACCTAAATTCCATGCTCTTTGCTTAAATTGATTTGTATTTTCTACTAAAGTATTTTTATTAAAAATAAACTTATCTAATTGGATATTAACTGATTTAAATGAGTTAGTTTTAAATCTTGAATTTAAAAGTTCTTCAATCTTTTTGTAATTATTTTCAATAATATACTTCTCAAGTTTTACTTGTAAATAATCAACATTTAATGCATAATCTTTTTTTGCAACTTCAATACTCTCTTTTTTAAAGTCATCAAAAAATATATATGAAGAGAATAAAAACATAGTAAATAATAGTGAGAAGAAAATTAAAGTATTTCTTCCTACTACATTTGAATATTTTTTTAATACTCTATTCATTAAACTTTTCACGACTATTCCCACTTCACATTATTTTTTACATATAAATCTTGTGATCTATGTATTTTTTGAATAAATGGATTATTCCGTCTTAATGAGTCTGGTAGATTCTGTACAGCTAAAGAAATATCTTTAAATGTAGAGAATATTTTATACATTAATTTAACTTTTCCTTTACTAGTATAAACATAAAATACTTCATCAAATAAATTGTGTTTTTCAATAAATTCATTTGCAATACTTATATTCTCAAATGAAGCTAAATTTATTGTATAGTGATTTCTTGGTGTTGCTAAAAATCTCTCTTTAAAAGAAGAGCTTATTTGATTATTTACTTTATTTTCAACTATACTTTCCACATTAACTTCAAGTGCTTTATATTCACTTTCATCAAGTTTATTTAAACGCTCAGAAGTATTAATTTTAATCTCTTCTTTATTTTCTAGACTTGATAAATCAATATATTCATACTCTAGTTTTTTCTCAACTTTTGTATTGATCTCAATATTTTCATTATAAAGATTTTTTACAGAAGCTATTCTTTCAATAATAGGGAAATACGTACCTTTTAACTCAGATAACTCTTTTAATTTATTGTTTGCTTTTTCATAAGTATCAAACACTCCATAAACTAATTTAATTAATTTTGTATTATCTCCATAATTAAAGAAAAATGAGTTCTCTTCTAGTTTATATTTTTTTACTAAAACTTCTAAATCTTTTAAAGTAGTAAACGATGAAATATTAATAGTAAAAGATTTATCATCTGCTAATAAGAATTTATCTTTAAAAACTTCATCTGTTTGGAATACTTTTTCTTTTTTAACTTGTCTTATTTTTTCAATAATCTTTTCTTTTATTTGAATCTTAACTTTTGGTTTAGGAATATTAACTTTTACAAC
>NZ_JBGUES010000168.1:0-5141 GCF_041821165.1 Poseidonibacter sp.
AATCTCTTCCAAACTTATCATTAAACAATGTTGGACTTAGATATGCAATTAGCCCTGCCATTCTTCCAATTGCAAGACCTGGTAATCCCTTGGCTTGTAAATCATTTTTTTCATAATGGCCATTTTTAAAAATTGGGTCATGTCTTATAGATTCAATTGCTATTTTATTTATTGCAATTGCCCATGGTCTTGTATATGCAGTTGTTGCCATTGCAATTACTGTATCTGTAAAATCTGGAAACTCAATAGCATAACAAAGGGCTTGCATTCCTCCCATTGAACCACCAATAACAGCTTTTGCTTTTTGGATTCCTAACTTTTCATATAATTTCATTTGTGCTTTTACTACATCTGAAATTGTAAGAATTGGAAATTTTAATCTATACTCTTGTCCTGTTGATGGATCAATATCTAAAGCATTTGTTGAACCAAAACTACTACCAAGATTATTTGAACAAATTACAAAATATTTTGTAGTATCAACAACTTTTCCATCGCCTATAAATTTATCCCACCAACCTGGTTTTGCTTCATCAGCATATCTTCCAGCGGCATGGTGTGAACCAGCTAGTGCATGACATATAACAATAACATTTGATTTATCATCATTTAATTCACCATATGTTTCATAAACAAGCTCATACGATTCTAAAATTCTTCCACTTTCTAAATAAAGTGGTTCATCAAATTTCTGTTTTTTTGTCTCTATTTTCAAATTATGTCCAATCTTTTTGCAAATACATCTTTTTTATTAAGCAGTTATGCTATCAAAAATAATATAAGAATATGGTTTATTTACCAATATTCAAATACCTACTACGATTTTTGTAACTCTTCTAAACTTACTTTCATTAGTTCTTGCCACTTTTTATTAGGCGACCATTGCTCAAACATTGAAATATCTATTTCATCAAATGGAGTGTTTAATACATATTTATGATATACATACATAAAAGCTGTAACTCTATAATTTAAAGCACAATGAACCCAAACTTTATTTGCTCCAAGTGATTGTAAGATATTTAAAAATAGTTTAATATCAGATATTTTAGGATTTTCAAAATCCACTGGAATATGGAAATAGGACATATCTAAATCTGTTACGATTTTATCTTCATTCTTAATTGCATTTGAAGCATTATGTAATGCTAGATTTATTACTACTTCAAATCCATCTTGGGCAATCTTTGAAAACTCTTCTTCACTTGGTTGTCCTGAAGTACTGATTAGTTCATTTATTTTTACATAATTTAATATATTTTGCATTTTTAGCCTTTTATTATATTGCTTTATCAACTTTAGCTAAATACTCTTTTTTTAACTCTTCATCAATAAATGAAGATTTAAAAGAGTTTTTTACTAATGTAATAATATCTTCTTTACTTAAAGGTAAATTCTCACATAAATTTATAAAGTTTTGATTTATATAACCTTTGAAATATGCAGGGTCATCTGAATTTACAGTTACGTTTAATCCATAATCTAAAAGCTCTTTTATATTATGTTCTTTATAGTTTTCAAAAACTTTTAACTCAATATTTGAATTTGGACAAACAGTAAGCGGTATTTGTTCATCTTTTAATCTTTTCATTAGTTCATCACTTTTAATAGATTGAACACCATGATCTATTCTTTGAATATCTAATAAATCTAAAGCTTCATAAATATATGAAACATCAGCTTCCTCACCTGCATGAGCAACTAATTTAAAGCCCTCTTCTTTTGCTTTTTTAAATACTTCTTCAAATTTTGATGGAGGATTTCCTAGTTCTGATGAATCAAGTCCAACTGCGATAATATCATCTTTAAAAGCCAAAGACTCTTCAAGTGTTTTAAACGCATCTTCTTGAGATAAATGTCTTAAAAAACACATGATAATACAAGATGTAATTCCATACTTTTCTTTTGCATCATTTAGTGCTTCTTTAATTCCTGTAATTACAGTTTCAAAAGAGATTCCTCTTTGTGTATGTGTTTGTGGATCAAAAAATATTTCTGTATGTATAACATTGTCTTCAACACATTTTAGAATATATTCCCATGTTAAATCATAAAAATCTTCTTTTGTAATAAGTACATTTGCACCAGCATAATATATATCTAAAAAACTTTGTAAGTTTGTAAAATTGTAAGCATTTCGTATATCTTCTATATTTTTATAAGGGATATTTATATTGTTTTTTTTAGCTAAAGTAAACATTAGTTCAGGTTCAAGAGAACCTTCTATATGTAAATGAAGTTCAGCTTTTGGTAATCTTTTTATTAAGTTAGTCATTTAGTTCCAGTAGTTGTTTTTTATTTCTCTAATTATACTATGATACAATAAGAAAAAATTTAAGGTAAGACAAATGAGTATGATTATGGCTAAATCGCAAGAAGCGATAGATGCTTACGCTTTAGTAAAAAGTTTGCAAAAAAGATTTGTAGATAAATTAAATAATTTAAGTTTAACACTTGGTGAAAATAAAAAGTTTGAAGAAGTAACTTGGTTAAGAGATGAAGGTATTCATGGTGGTGGTTCAAGATTTGAATCAAGAGATAATATTTTATTTAACACAGCAAGTGTAAATGTATCTCAAGTGCATTATGATGAAGATGAAACAAAAAAACTTCAAAGTGCAAGTGCAATTTCAACTATAATTCATCCAAAAAATCCAAATGTCCCTTCAATTCATATTCATATTTCTTTAACACAATTAAGAGATGGTGGAGCATATTGGAGAGTTATGGCTGATTTAAATCCAAGCATAATAAATGAAGATGATAAAAAAATATTTGAAGAAGCAATTAAAAACTTATCATATTCTACTTATGAAGAAGGAATAAAACAAGGTGAAAAATACTTTAATATTCCAGCTTTAAATAGACATAGAGGGGTGAGTCATTTTTATTTAGAAAACTATAAAACTTCTAATAAAGACAAAGATAGCTCTTTTGCTTTATCTTTTGGAGAAGGAATTATTGATACTTATATAAATATTATAGATAATGCTTTTAAAACAAGAAAAGAGTTTTCAGTACAAGATATAAAAACTCAACTTGATTATCATACTTTATATTTATTTCAAGTTCTAACTTTAGATAGAGGTACAACATCAGGACTTTTAATTCACAATCAAAATGATGTAGGTATTATGGGGTCATTACCAACTTTTGTAAATAAAAAGCTTTTACAATCATGGTCTAAAAATGTACAAAAGCCACAAGATGAACTAGTAAAAGCATTAGCAAATGTTTTAAATGAACAAGGTCATGTAGATATACCAACAAAAGAAAAGCTAGCTTCAATAGTAAGAACTCATTATAAAAAATATCCACAAGCTTTAAGTATGCAAGCAAGTGGAAACACAATTCCATCAACTGTTTCAAATCACCATAAAAAATAAACTATATCCACTTTTAAAGTGGATGTATTTTTATACTAATCTTTTTAACTAACATTTCATTTGTACTAATAATATATGATATAGTTATAATATAAATAAAAAAGGCTTCAATATGAAATCTAATAAAAGAATATGGATTGTTGGAGGAAGCACTGGTATTGGTTTAGAGTTAGTAAAACTATGTTTAAAAAATGATTATTTCGTAGTTGCTAGTTCAAGAACAGCAAGTTCAAGTGATTCACTACTACAACTTCAAGAAGAGTATAATAAAAATCTAAATTTACTTGATATTGATGTATCACAAATGGATACAATTAAAGATTGTGTAAAACAAGCTTGGGAAATCTATGATGGTCTTGATATTTGGTTTTATAATGCAGGTGCTTATGAAGTAATGTCTATTGATTCTTGGGATAATAAAAAGTTTGAGCAAATGAATCAAGTAAATTATCTTGGAGTTATTAATATAATGACTGCTATTTTACCCTACTTTAGACTTGAAAAAAAAGGTCATTGGGTTTGGAATTGTAGTCTTTCTTCATACTTTGGACTTCCACAAGGTGGAGGATACTCTGCACCTAAAGCTGCTTTAGTTAATTTAGCTGAATCTATAAAACCAGAATTAGATATCTTAGATGTTAATCTTCAAATAATAAATCATGGTTTTGTAAAAACAAGACTAACAAATAAAAATAACTTTGAAATGCCTCAATTAATGCATCCTGATTTTACAGCAAAAAAAATACTTCAAGGAATAGAAGATGCTTCTTCATTTGAGATTAGGTTTCCATTTGCTTTATCTTTATTTTTAAGATTTTTAAGATTTTTACCATATAAAGTATCTTTAGCAATTACAAAAAAGATGTTGCCATGAAAGCTTTAATCTATGGTTCATTTTTTGAATCAATAAATGAAAATACTCCTAAAATAGATTATGAAAGAGTTTTAGATAAAAATGCAAGATTTAAAGACCCTTTTCATGATGTAAATGGTTTAGATAATATTTATAATATATTTCAAGATATGTATAAAAAACTTGATAATCCAAGGTTTAAAATAATTGAAATTATTGAAGAGAATAATATCGCTTATATAAAGTGGGATTTTATATTTAATTTTAAAAATAGTATAAAAGAAGAATCATTTCAAGGAGTAAGTAGAGTTGAATTTAATAATGATAGAAAAGTAATATCTCATATTGATTATTGGGATAGTGCAGAAAATCTATATGAAAAAATACCATTATTAGGTTCATTTATGCGTTTTATAAAAAAAATCATAAAGGCATAATATGCAAACCTTATCTAAAAAATCAATCATATATTATAGTCTAATAGCAATGCCATTGGCTATTGTGGGTCTGCCTTTATATATTTATTTACCAACATATTATGCAACTGTTGTAGGGATAAATGTAGCAACTGTTGGACTGATTCTTTTTTTAGCAAGGTTAAGTGATGTTATTACAGATCCATTTTTTGGTTATTTAAGTGATAAATCATTAGAACTATTTAATAGTAGAAAACCTATTATGATTATTGGTTCTTTTATATTAATTTATAGTTTTTACTCACTTATAAATCCAAACTATTCTTATGCTCAAATTTACTTATTAACTTATTCTGTTCTTATTTATATTGGTTGGAGCATGATAAATATTCCTTATCTTACATGGAGTGCTGAAATAAGTAAAGAGTATGAGGATAAAACTGTTTTAAATAGTTCAAGAGAATTATTTACAATATTAGGGGTTCT
>NZ_JBGUES010000169.1:0-5112 GCF_041821165.1 Poseidonibacter sp.
TTACTTCAGGATATTGTAAAGTATTATTGTATTTTTCAAGCATTAGTATAGATAATTTTGAATACTCAAATCCAAGATTATGATTTGATAAAACTGCACCTTGAAAAATTACTCCAAATACCATATACCCAATTATTGATTCTTTTGTATTTCCATATTTAAGACATAAATTTATAATTTTTACAGAAAGTGATACACATAATTCTGGTTTTATTTGATATGCAACTTTTAATAAAGCAGAAAGAATACGAATGAGCATAATAATATTTTCATTATTAGCTTCTGGAAGATTTAGTAAATCACTAGTTTTTTTTGACTTTAATTTAATCTTTACATTAATAAAATCTTTTATAAAAAATAGTTTATTGAATGTTTTTGGAAGTTTTAAATTAAAAAGTGCACTTGCAACTCTTCCTACTTCATAAGCTTTTTTGAAATCACTTATATCAGTATAAAATTTAATTATAAGTTCATAAATAGCTGCTTTTTCAAGTATATCAAAGCTTAAACTTATTGCTAAGTTATAATATTTTATTGCTTCCTCATAATTATGACATAAATGCTCACATTGAGCTCTTTGTACTAATATTGAAATATATTCATTAGATTTACTCAAAGATGGGTATAAAAGCATAACTTGTTTACTAAAGCTTAAAGCATTTATAAAATCTCCACTCTTGATTGTATGTTTACATGCTTTTATATTTAATTTTGCTAAATACTCTTTTTGTGTATTATCGTTTATTAAAGATGATGATATATTAAAATGATTTACACAAGTAATAAGTTTTTTATTTTCTAGTTTTTCATAAGATGAATATATATTATTAGCAATTGATAAATGAATATTTTTTAATTGCGTTTTATCTAATGATGAATAAACTACTTGCTGCATTCTATCATGAGAAAAACTATATTTTTTCGACTCTTTAATATCTTTATCTAAATTACTTATTATCCACTCTTCTTCTAAAAGTATATTTATAGATTCATCAAATAATTCATCATCGTTATATACTTTTTTAAGCAGTTCTTGTGAGAAAGTACTTCCAATACAAGATGCTATATTAAGTAAATCCTGTACTTTAGAAGGAAGTAGTGTAACTCTTTTACTTAGAATATCAAAGACATTATCACTAATTGGAAGTTTATAAATTTGTTCTAAATTACAATTCCATTTTAAATTATCTACATCAAAATAAATAATTGAATCTTTTTGTAATTGCTTTAAATATTGTTTTACAAAAAATGAATTTCCTCTTGTCTTTTGATATATAATATCTGTAATTTTATCAACCTCATCTAAGTTCATATTATCAATAATTAATTTTTTTATTGTATTTTTTGACATAGGTAAAAGGTTTAATTCATTAATATTTACATCTAAAGAACGCATTTTATTTAAAAAGTTAGAAAAAATATGTTCTTCTTTAACTTCATCATCTCTATACGACACAATAAAAATAATATTTTTTAGATTTAAAATAGCATTTTCAAGCCATTTTAATATTACAAAATCAGTCCATTGTACATCATCTAAGAAAATACATAAAGGTTTGTCAACTTCACAAAATAATTGTATATATTTTATTAATAATGAATCAAACCTAGCTTTTGTGTCAGTAGGACTTAAAATCTCAATTTTTTCTTGTTTTCCTATTATTGTTTCAATTTCTGGAATTACATCAATAAGAATTTGCGCTTGAGAATCAAAAAGTTTATTTAACTTATTCTTCCAAATATGAAGTGTTTTCTTATCTTCTATAATTACTTTTTTTGTTAAATTTCTTAATGCAAGGTATAAAATTTCATAAGAATTGTTTTGTTTATATTTATCAAGCTTAGCTTTTACAATATATGAAAACATATCTTTTTTATCATTTAGTACATAATCAATTAATGTTGATTTACCAATGCCTGAAATTCCTGATACACAAAGTAAAAGATTACTGTCTATATTGATATTATTAATAATATCAATAATTTCTTCTTGTTCTTGCTTTCTACCATAAAGATTATCATAGTATTTTAAATCAAGAATCTTTTGTAAATCATCTATTTTGAAATCTTCTATTATTTTATTTTTATTTAAAAAAGATGTACATTTATTTATATCTGTATGTATTGATAAGACTTGGTAATATCTTTCTTCAATATTCTTAGCCATCATTTTTTCAATAATTTTAGATAAAACAATTGGTATATCTTTATTAATATCTTTTATTAATGGTGTTTTTTTTGTAAGAAGTGTATTTGAAAAAGAAGAATAATCATCAAATGAGTAAGGTAAAGAACCACTTAGCATATAATAAAATATTACCCCCAAAGAGTAAATATCAACTCTATGGTCAATTTGATTTTGTAAATTTTGTAATTGTTCGGGAGCTTTAAACTCTAAGAACTCTTCTGGTTCTGCTACTTTTATATTATTAATATTACAAAAACTAGAACAATAAGAGTATGTTAAATCAGAAATTTTGATATTTTCTTCATCATCTATTAAAATTGAAGATAAAGATAAATTTTTATGAATAATATTTTTATTATGTAAAAAAGAGATTGCTTTACATATTTGAGTAGATATTTTAAAAAAACTTTCTAAATTAAGAGTTTTGTTTTTTAAATAATCATCAAGAGTTTGAGCTTTAAAATACTCTTTAACTAAATGAGTTTTACCATTGTTTTCAACTAATTCATATACTTTGATTATATTTGAATGTATACTTTCTTTTAGTAAGCTATATTCATTATATAACTTTTCATTATTTTCACTATTGATTTCTTTAAACGATTTTATAATAATATCTTCGTTTGATTTTATTTTTTGATATAAATACCATTCAATATGATTAGATGCTTGAATCTTTCTTATTTTTTTATAATCTTTAGTATCTATAATAAAACCTTTTAATATTAATTTAATTATTATATATAAAACAAGCAATAACTTTCTTAAAGTTTAATAAAATTATAAATTTTTTTATCACATTATTATTCAAGTAAATAATGTTATATTATATAAAATAAACTGCATAAATAAGGCTACAAGTGAAAATAATACATTTTAGTGACACACACCTAGGATACAATGACTTAGATATCTTAGATGAAAACAATATAAACCAAAGAGAAGCAGATTTTTATGATGCATTTTCTCAGATAGTTGAACAAATTAAAACAATCAAGCCTGATTATATAATTCATACAGGGGATTTATTTCATCGAAGCAGTCCTAGTAATAGAGCTATTACTTATGCTTTGCAAAAGTTTAAAGAAATAGATGAACTTAATATTCCATTTATATTAATAGCAGGTAATCACTCAACTCCAAGAACAAACCTATCAAGTCCAATACTTAAAATCTTTGAGAACTTTAAAAATATCTATGTATCGTATTCTCAAGAGTATAAAAAAGTAGAGTTTGATGATGTAGTTTTTCATACCCTTCCTCATATGAATGATGATAGCAAAGCAAATGAACAAATAGAACTTTGTGAATCTAATATTGATAAATTAAAAAAGAATATTATGATGATGCATTGTAGTGTTGGTGCTTGGTATTTAATGCAAGAGTTTGGAGAGTGGGTATATCCAACTAATAAAGAGTATATTTTTCAATCTATGGATTATGTAGCACTTGGTCATTGGCATGGTTTTGGAGCAGTATCAGTTAAAGGAACTAAAGAGAAGTATCCTAATGTATATTATTCAGGTAGTAGTGAAAGAACAAGTTTAAATGATAAAAGAAATTCAAAAGGTTTTATAGAACTTGATATTAAAGAAACTCTTAGTGTGCAGTATAAAGAAATAGATATAAGAGCAATAAGACAAAAACAAATAGATTGTGAAGATTTTGAAACTTCTATAAAAGATATTGATATTAGTGATACAAATAATGCAATAGTAGATGTAAAACTAGTAAACCTAACAGCCTTACAATCAATTGATATTCAAAACTCTCAAATAAAAGAGTTATTTCCAAATGCAATGAGTGTAAATATAAAAAGAGAGTTTAAGAAAAATGCAAATGAAACAAATATAGATGATGTTGAAGCATTAAGTCTAGAGGATTTTTTTATTGAACATATAAAAGAAGATAGCGATAATAAAGAGTTCGATAGATTAAAAACAAAAGTACAAGAGTTATTTTCACTATATGAGGAGTCATCAAATGATACTATGTAAACTAAGACTAGAAAACTTTAAAAAGTACACATCTTATTCTATAAATTTTGGTGAAGGACTTGTTGGAATTATTGGAAAAAATGGTAGTGGAAAATCAACAATTTTTGAAGCTATTTTATTTGCACTATATGGTGAACTAAAAAACAAAGGTTACAAAGAAGTAATAAGAAATGCAAATGCTACTACAAAAGATGCCGTTGTTGTTGAGCTTGATTTTGAGTTTGATGGTATTGAGTATAGAGTAAGTAGAGAGTTTAGAGGAAAGGCTTTAAGTGCAAATGCAAAGTTTTATAAAAACGAAGACTTAATTACAACAGGAGCAAAAGAAGTTACAACTTCAATAGTAAATCTTACAAAAATGAGTAAAGATGCTTTTATTCATACATTATTTGCTTCACAAAAAGAGCTTACTAGTTTAAGTAGCCTAAAAAATGAAGATAGAAAAAAGATGATTCGAAAACTACTTGGTTTAGAAAAGATTGATTTTATTGAAAAAGAGCTAATAGAGAAAAGTAGACAACTTAAAAGAGAAATAGGGGCTTTTGCAGAAGTTTTATTAGCCCATGATGAAGTAAAGATTAAAAATGAGCATATAGTAGAGTATAAACAAAAAGAAGAAGAGTTTGAAAAAGAGTGTGTAGTTAAATCACTTGATTTAGATAAAAACAAACAAGCAGAACAAAACATAAATATAGAGTTAAAACAGTTTCAAACAACAAAAGAGAAAAAACAAAATCACTATGCAAAAAAAGAGCTTATAAAAAATAGCATAGATTCACATATAGTAAATCAAACAAAACTTTCAAATGAAGTAAAAAACTTAGAAGAGAAACAAAAAGAGCTAAAAGGCTTAAATGTAGTAAAAGATGAATATATACAACTACATGAGAGTATTAAAGAGCAAGAGAAACTAAAAGAGTACCATAT
>NZ_JBGUES010000170.1:0-5042 GCF_041821165.1 Poseidonibacter sp.
ATTTCCAGAGGCTGAATTAACACCTGTTTTAGATGAAGAAGCTATAAAAGAATCGCTTGAAGGTAAAGATGTAAAAATCATTTATGAAGATGAACATATCTTAGTTATAAATAAACCTTGTAATCTTACAGTTCATGGAGCACCAAGTGTTAAAGATGCAACTTTAGTTGATTGGTTAAAGTTAAAGAAAATATCTTTATCTACACTTTCAGGTGAAGAAAGACATGGTATTGTTCATAGATTAGATAAGGGAACTTCTGGTGTTATGGTTGTTGCTAAAACAAATGAAGCTCATATTTCTTTATCTGAACAATTACAAGAAAAATCTATGGGAAGATACTATTTAGCAGTAGTTGATATGCCTATAAAAGATAATATAATAATCGATAAGCCAATAGGAAGAAGTCATAATAATAGATTAAAAATGGCAATTGATGAAGATGGAAGAAATGCAAAATCTGCATTTTTAAAAGTAGAATTAAGCAAAGATGAAAAATATGAGTTAATTGCAGCTAAACTATTTACAGGAAGAACACATCAAATAAGAGTTCATTTAAGCTCGATGAATAGGCATATTCTAGGTGATAATTTATATGGTTTTAAGGGCGAATTAAATAAAATAAATCGATTCTATCTACACGCGTACAATCTATACTTAATTCATCCTGTTACAAATGAACAAATGAATTTTAAAGCAGATTTACCAGATGATATAAATAACTTTTTAAATAAAAACTTTCAAATGGAGAATATAAATGATAAAATTGATGCAGACAACATCGTTAGCAGCTTTAATTCTTTTATCTAGTGGTTGTAGTAATTTAAACAATAACCTAGGAACAGCAAATGAGCCAAATATTGATGAAACATTAGAAGTAATCAGTGATGCTTCTATCAAATCACTTTCAGATATTACATCAATTGCTTTTGAATGGAAAAGTGTTAACGACCATAGAGTAACTGGATATAATTTTTATCGAGCAAATATGCATAAAGATGGAAGAAGATTGAAATTAATTGATTCTATAAATAATAAATATAGTACTCATTATGTTGATAAAAATCTTGAACCAAACACAAAATATGTATATCAAATTTCTTCAAAAGCTTCTGATGGAAAAGAGTCAAAAACTACAAATGCATATATTGCACAAACAGCTCCAAGAATTGCGCCTGTTAGTTTTATGCAAGCATTATCAGACTTACCAAATAGAATAAAAGTTATTTGGCGACCACATGAAGATAAAAGCATAGCTTATTATGTACTTGAAAGATTTAATACAAGTGTTAATAATTGGGAAAAGCTTTCAAAAATTGAAGGTAGATTAGAGTCTGAATATATTGATGATGGTTTAGATAATAATGAATCATTTAGATATAGAATAAAAGCATTTACATATAATGATGTAGCAACTGTTGCAACTGAAGCTGTAAGTGCAAAAACAAAACCTTTACCAAAAGGTGTTACTGATTTAACTGCTTCAAATGATAAACCAAAATCAATCAATCTTACATGGACTGCTTCTAAAACAGAAGATGTTATAAAATACGAGATTGAAAGAAGTAATCTTAAAACTTTTGGTTTTACAAAATTAAAAGAAGTTAATAATGAAACTTTAGCATATACTGATGCAATTGATCAAGATGGCGCTGTATATTTCTATAAAGTATTTGCTGTAGATAAAGATAATTTAAGAAGTTCAGTAAATACTGATTCTGTAAAAGGTGTAACTTTAAATAAACCTGCAAAACCAAATATTACTTTAGCTCAAATTCAAGGTTCAAAAGCAATATTAAACTGGACATCAGGTGATCATAGAGCTATGTCTTATAATATTTACAAAAGAACAAAAATAAACTTTTTTACATATAAAACTGAAAGCTTTAAAGATATAAAAGAATTAAGATATGAAGATAACAATATCATTAGTGGTGTTGAGTATAAATATTCTATTCAAGCAAATGATGAATATGGTTTAATTTCAGAAAGAACTGATGAAGCTGCATTAATTTTGCCACAAACAAAAATTTTAAAATAAGATAAGAGAAACATGCCACATATAGTATTTAATAAAACAGATTTAATTTCTACACCATCTTCTAATAATGGAGTAGATTTTAAATTTATAGCAAAGTCGTATAATTTTACAGAACATGATAGAAAAACTGAATATAAAGTTGCAGTTGGATATAAACAAAAAGATTTTTTACTTACTATTAAAGAAAAAGAAGAAAATCAAATGATTAAAATTGATAAAGTAACAAGAATTTCACCTGTTACTTTAGTTAAAGATGCTCTAAATGCATATGTTGATGCAAATAATTGTAATATTGTATTTTCAAATACAAATAATATAAATCAAAAAGTAGAACCAAAAAAAGAGTATTTAAAAGATATTAACTATTTTGTTGATGAATTTAAAACAGATAAAGAGATACAAATAGAAATTGGTTTTGGAAGTGGTAGACATTTATTGCATCAAGCAAAAAACAATCCTGATGTTCAGTTTATTGGTTTAGAAATTCATACACCATCAATTGAACAAGCATTAAAACAACTTGAAATACAAGAAATTTCAAATGTATTAATTGTAAATTATGATGCAAGACTTTTTATGGAATTTATTGAATCAAATCAAGTTGGAAAAATATTTGTACACTTCCCTGTTCCTTGGGATAAAAAACCACATAGAAGAATTTATTCTAATGAATTTATCAATGAAGCATTAAGAGTATTAAAAATTGGTGGAACTTTAGAGCTAAGAACTGATAGTAGAAAATACTTTGATTATTGTACAGAACTTCTTACAAATCTACCTACTGGTAAAATTACAATTGATATAAATAAAGATTTAGAAATTTCTAGTAAGTATGAAGATAGATGGAAAAAACAAGGTAAAAATATTTATGATGTAGTTTTAACTTCTCATACTGAAGATAAAAATATTGATTTAGATTTTGATTTTACATTTGATTTTAATGTTGATTTTATAGATTTAATTAAAGATATTCCGACTAAATCTATTGTTGAAAAAAGTTTCTTTATTCATATTGAAGATTTATTTACAATTGATCAAAAAGAGAACGCAGGAATGATTCAATTAACTATGGGTAATTTTGATAGACCAATTAGTAAGTATTTATTAGTTGAAGATGGAAAAATTGTTTATTATCAAGGAACACCTCTTCCTACAAGCTCAAATATTTTAGCTCATAAAAAATTAAAAGAGATTCTAAGTAAATGATTCAAGCAAAAAATATATACTTATCATATGATGATAATAAATATATTATAAAAAAAGGAAATTTTTCAATTAAGCATAAAGAGTTTATATTTATTGGTGGAAACTCAGGTAGTGGTAAATCAACACTTTTAAAATCTTTTTATGCAGATATTCCTTTAAAACATGGTAGTTTAAAAATTGATGGTCAAGAAGTTTTTGGGATAAACGGTAAAAAACTTAGACTTCTTAGAAAAGATATTGGTATTATTTTTCAAGATTATAAACTTGTAAATGAATATACAATTGAAGAAAATATTATGATACCACTTAAAATTAATGGTTACTCAAATGATATTTCAAAAGACCAAGCAAATAAACTACTTTCACATGTAAAACTATCTCATCGTGCAGGATATTATCCAAATGAACTAAGTGGTGGTGAGCAACAAAGAGTTGCCGTAGCACGTGCTCTTGCTCATAATCCAAAAGTTATTATCGCAGATGAACCTACAGGAAACCTTGATGACTATTCAGCTGATGTTGTATGGAACTTATTAAAAGGTGCAAATGAACAATTAGGTATTACAATTGTTGTAGTTACACATAGAGTTCCAAAAAACTTAGGAATTAAATTTAGACAGTTATCATTAGAGGATGGCATAATATATGAAGTCTCTTAAAAATCTTTTTGCTTTTTTAATTCCACTTATAGCAATGTTATTAACATTTAGTATTTATTTACTTATTGGTAATATTGTTGATAATTATAAAAAAAAGATTTCAAATGATTATTCAATAGTTATAATCACCAATACTCCTTTAATAAAAGAGAATATTGATAAACTAGCAGGTATACAAGTTAGTAAAATTGAGACTTTAAAAAAAGATAAAATTATAAAAGAGATAAAGTCAGATTTATCGAAAAAATCTATTGAATTATTAAGAAGAAAACTTCCATATTTCTATCAGATTTATTTAGAAGTATTCCCTACTACATCAGAACTTAAAGAGATAAAATCTACATTATTACAAAATAAAAATATTAGAAAAGTAGAAATATTTTACAAAAACCATAATCAAGTATACTTATTATTGGTTCTATTAAATACGATTTCTTTTATACTGTTTTTTATAATTACGATATTTGCCATTATTATTATTGCTAAGCAAATAAAGTTATGGTTTCATGAACACCATACAAGAATATCAATTTTAAGGCTTCACGGAGCTTCTGTTTTATATAGTTCATCTAGTGTATTAAAGTATGCAATTTTTAGTGCATTTTTAGCTTGTATTATAGTTGGTTCTATACTATTTTATGTTTCTAATAATTTAGGTATGTTATTTCCAATTGAGTTACATGATATTGTAAATATTGAAATTGATTTAAAACTTGAAATTATGAAGATAATTCTTCTATCTTTTGGGATATCAATTTTTACAATTATTGGTGTATTATTTAAGTACAAAATTAATAATGATTAAGCTTCTACTTACAATAACTATTTTAGTTAATTTATCAATTGCTTCAACAAATACAATTGATAAAAAAATATCAAATAATAAAAAGATATTAACAAATAGTAATTATAGAAAAATAGAAGCTACACTAAAAATAAAATCTTTAGCAAATAAAATTCATAATCAAAATAGAAATCTAATTCGTTTAGAAAAAGATATTAAGAAAATTAATTTAGATATTGCCACACATGAATTATTATTAGAAGAATCAAAGAAAAAGCTTGAAGATTTAAAAGATAGATCAAGTAACTTAATAAAAGAAAAAAAAGGAAATGAAGAACAAATAGTTGATACTAT
>NZ_JBGUES010000171.1:0-4657 GCF_041821165.1 Poseidonibacter sp.
TTTAGTAGGTGGAAATCTTTTTTCTTGGTCAATGTTGTATTATCTATTTTTTCAAAAAAACATAGATTTGATTCACTTACATACTGCAAAAAGAATGGGTTCTATTGCTAGATTTATTTGTAAACTTAGAAATATTCCTTATATTATTACTATTCATGGTGGAGTTTATGATGTTTGTGCTGATGAAACAAAAAATAGAATGAAACCAACAAAAAATAGTTTTGAATGGGGAAAAGTTTTAGGTTTTTTATTTGGTTCACGAAAAGTTTATGATGATGCAAATAGTATTATTACATTAAATAAAAATGAGTATGAAAGTATCAAACAAAACTACCCAAATAAAGATATTTATTTATTACCAAATAGTATAAATGTAAGTGATTTTAGAATTCAAAAAGATAGTACATTTAGAAAAAGACATAATATAGAAGAAGATAAATTTGTTTTTTTAATCTCTGCAAGAATTGATAGACAAAAAAATCAATTATTAGTTTTAAAAGCTTTAAAAGAGTTGGTACTAACTCATACAAATATCCACCTTCTAATAGTAGGAAATATAACAGATAGTTCGTATTTTAATGAATTAAATGATTATATAAAAAATCAAGAACTTCAAAATAATGTGACTATTATCACAGACTTAAAACCAAACTCAAAAGAGCTAATAAATGCCTACATAAACTCAAACTCATTTATCCTACCATCAAGACATGAACCTTTTGGAATTGTAGGTTTAGAAGCATGGGCAAGTTCACTACCACTAATAATCAGCAATGTATCAGGAATGTGCAATATCATAGAAGATAAACAAAATGGCTTAGTATTTACAGATAATGATAAAGAGTCATTACTATCAAAAATGAATGAAATAATTTCAAATAAAGACCTAAGAAACAAACTAATCTCAAATGCAAATAATGAAGTAGAAAAATATGACCACAGTATTGTAAATCATACACTTTTTGAGATATATAAAAATGTGATGGTGTGATTAAATATTTTATTCGTACCATTTATGGTATGAATATATTGATTAATCGTATCATATGAAGGTGAAATACTAAATCGTGATAGTGTAAAAGCTTCTATTTTAAAGAAGTTTGGAAATAAAGATATTGATTATAATAAATTAGATGAGGCAACTGATAATCTTGTAGAAATTCTTATAGATGCGAATACAAATTATAATCAAGATTTAACACTTGAAAAGCTATTTGGATGGCATAATGCCCTTTTTCCAAAAGGTTTTAGTGGTTTTCATAAAATAAACACAGCAACTTTTAGAGGTGATGAAGTTATGCAAATAGTTGGTGGATATGATGGAAATGAAAAAGTTTATTATGAAGCACCACCAAGAGATATTCTTGAAAATGAAATGAAGAATTTTCTAAATTGGTTTAATTCAACACCAGAGGGTTTAATAAAAGTTTGTATTGCTCATCTTTGGTTTGTAATAATACATCCATTTGATGATGGGAATGGAAGAATTACAAGAGCAATTACTGATTTAGTTTTATCAAAAATAGAAAATTCAAAAATCTCAAGACTTTACTCTATGTCAAGTGCCATAAATAATGATAGAAAATCTTACTCTAAAGTCTTAGAACAAACAACAGGATATATCAGAAAAGAAGATAATCATCTTGATATTACCATATGGTGTGAATGGTTTTTATCTACACTTTATACAGCACTCCTTGATACAAGAAAAAAACTAGGTTTTATAGTACAAAAAACTAAGTTTTGGGATAAACATAAAAATAGTAATTTAAATGCAAGACAGATAAAAGTGCTAAATTTTATTTTAGATATAGGTATTGCTGATTTTAAAGGAAACTTGAGTAAGAAAAAATATCTAAGCATAGCTGATACAACTTCTACAACTACATCAAGAGATATAGCTGAACTTGTGGAAATAGGGTGTATTAAAGAAAGTGAAGGAACAGCAGCTAGAAATGTAAGTTATGAGATTGTTTTATAAATTTGCCTGATTTTCACGTCACTTGCAAATAATAAAAACCTTTTTCTTAAAGGACATAATGTCCTAATAGCAAGATATTTGACAAATAACGGAACACTTTGTCCTTTTATCTTGTTATAAAGAGATAAAAGGACATCTTATATTTAAGAATAATAGTATAAAAATTAAGTTTTTTTTTAATATATTACAATTTGTAATTTTTTCACTTAAATAATTATCCCAATATTTGGGGATATTTTAATAAATTTAATAAAAACTTTTAGAATTCATTAAAAAAGTTGGTTAAAAAGTGGAAACATTGCTACTCGTAAGTTAAACTTGTTTTGTACTAAAAACAAATTTTGGTTCCAAATTGGACCAGAACACAAGGTACAACATATGTCAAAAAAAGAATTTATCAGAAGAATCCCTGAAGAATACCAAAGTAAGTTAGGTTTACAAAGACTAAAAGTTAGTCTTATAAAATGTAAAAATAAAACACAAGTAGAAAAAGCAAAAATGCTACTATATTTTCAAAGTGAAAAAATATTTGAAAACATTAATGAGTATGATAAACTCAAAGCAAAATCATATTTAAAAAACTCACTCTATGAATATTTGTTAAATAGTGATATAAATGTAAAATCACTTACTACTAAAGTAGAAGAAACTATTCATAAAATCACAATTATTGATATTTTTAATAAAGAGATTGACAAAAGAGAAATTGATTTTAAAGTTAAGATGAAAGCATTAGAAAAAAGAGGTGTTGATATAAGTATTAAAAAAGATAAAACTTATGATTCATATATTACTATCAAAAACCATTTATTAACTTTTAAATGTATTTTAGAAAAAGACTATAAAGATATTAACAATGATGATATTGAGGAGTTTAAATATTTTTTACTGGAAAAAAATGTAGGGCTTTCAAGTATTGCTAGCTACTTTAAACATTTGAAAGCAATATTTAATAGACTTATTAAAGCTCAAAAAATTACATTTAATCCAATCATTGTTCCTAGTGTAGAAAGTTTGTCTGAAGATAAAAAAATGTTTGCATATAGTGATATTACTACCATCCTTGATAATTTAGGTAGAGAAGATTCTCTGTTGTTTAAAACACTACTTTATACAGGGATGAGACTAGATGAACTTTCTTCAATTAAAAAGAAAAACATTAGAAATGATGCCTTTTATTTCTTTGATAGTAAAAATAAATTTAGAAAAATTGTTCCTATCCATGAAAATATTTTGGATGAAATGAATAAAATATTTTCAAAGATAAATGATGATGACTATATTTTTAAAAATAATATTAAGGGAAAAAATAGAGTTGACGATATAAGAAATCCTTTTAACGATTTATTTAAGAAGTTGGATATTAATAGAACTCTACATAAAACAAGAGCAACTTTTATAACTTATCTAAACTTTTATAATGATAATTTCAATTCAAAAGATATAACAACTTTAACTCATTCTTTACAAGGTATGGATGATAAAAAATATGTTGTTGCAAAAAATATTGATAAACTTAGATTAATTGTGAACAGTATTGATTTAACAAAAATTAAAGAGATTGAAAAATATATTTAAAATTAACTTTCTTGGTTAAAATAGAATTGTATTAGTCAATTACAATTCTATTTTATACCTTTAATTATTACTAATTCTTAAATTTGTTAACTTCTCTCTAAATACAGAAGATTTAATATTAAAATATTTTTTATGAATAATATGATGACCATCATGTATATATTCAAGTAGTCCAGATAAATTGTATATACTTGTAATTGTAGTATCATATTTGATAAAATTAAATTCACTATTGGAAAATAGAATTAAATGTAGATGTTTTTTTCTGGGATGAGGATTAGATGGTTTTTTGTATTTTCTTTTAGTAGTACAATGCCAAGCATAAATAAAAAAACTATTTGTATTTAGATGTTCATAAAGTGCATCTATATAGTTGTCAATAGAAACGATATTTGGGAATGTTACTACTACATGATATTTATATTTAAATCCGTTCTCTTTAGAAAAAAGATAGCTTTCATCTTCAGTTGTAAAGTATTCATTATAAATCATTATTTGCCTTTTATAAATAAATGTAAAAGATCTGATTTTATAAACATAGTTGGTTAAAATATAACACTATAAAAGCTTCGCAAACTTTTCAACCAGATCATTGAGATATTTTTTCGATGGTCCATGAACCTAATGATTAATATCATTAAATTCATCTCAACCATCCACAACCATTGGGATTAAAATCATACTTATCTGTATAATCCATTTTCCCAGACATCTCTAATAAGTATAACTCTTCATCTGATAGTTCATTCTTTGAGTTTTCCTTTTTAACATATTTTTGTGCCTTATCAAGATTATAAAAAACTTGACATATCTGATATTCTTCATCAATTGCAAATATTTGATATTCACTTAATATTAATCTATACATGTATTTCCTTTTTGTTTGTTTGAAGTTTGATTCTTCATATAATTATTTTAATAAGTGAGATTTTTTTATTTTTGTTTTTCTGATATTTTTTGAGAAGTTTGAAAATTCATCAATATCTATTATGGGTGTTTTTATTTATATTATTACTAGTGAACTTTTCAAGTTCAGTTTTTAATCTATCATTTTCAATATTCACTAAATCAAACTTATTTTTATAAAAGTTTTTTTCT
>NZ_JBGUES010000171.1:4667-4967 GCF_041821165.1 Poseidonibacter sp.
TTAGACTTTATAAAGTTAATTTTATTATCTAGTGCATTTATAGTAGTAGCATCAACTTTTAATTTATCTAAAGCCTCTTCCATTTTTTTATGTTCTGATTCAAGTTTTTTAGAGATATATTTATTAGTTTTTAAATCAACAAGGCTAGAGTATAGTTTTTTTTCAAGGGTTTTTATATAACTATCTTTATCAATTCCAAGTAAGCCTTTTACTTTATTTTTGAGATTATAAATATACTGCATTACCTCTTTTTTACTATTTGATTGAATCTCTTTGTATGCAGGAAGATTTATATAATCC
>NZ_JBGUES010000172.1:0-4901 GCF_041821165.1 Poseidonibacter sp.
CATTTGAAATTAGATTATCAAGTGTTTTTTCAAAGCCATTTATATCAGTTAGTATTAAAATATTTTCTATATCAACAGTAATATTTATATCTTTTTTTATATCATCAAATTTTGAAATACTTTTTTTTATAATATCATCTAAATAAACTTCTTGTTTTTCTATTTTGTCTATCTCTTTTTTTATATTATATTCCATATTATCATATAGTTTTAAAAGATTATTAGAAGCTTCTTTTATACGATTTAATCTTTTTAGACTTTTTTCATCATCAATTTTTCTCTCTAAAAGTTGAATATTCATCTTAATCGTTGAAACTGGAATATTTAATTCATGAAGTGTTTCTTTTATATTTTTTTGAAGATTTTCATCACTTTTAAATAATGGACTTAAAATCGAAGAAGTAAATGATAAAAATATCCCTAATCCAAAAATAAGTAAAGGAATAATTATAAGAATAAAATTCTCTTGATTTAAACCAAAAATTGAGATTAAGACATAATGTAAGTATAAAATAATAATAAGAGTAAATGTAAATACAATAGAGATTGAAATTAAAAAATCTTTTCTTTTAGAATTCAATTTTGTAACCTATTGCTTTTATATTTATAATTGATTCTTTTCCTAAAAACTTTTTGATAGTATTAATATATACTCTAATAGAGCCTTCACTATAGTTTTCATGAATATTCCATAATTTTGAGATAATCATCTCTTTACTAACTATTTCTCCCCTATTTTCAATAAACAATTCTAAAAGTTCATAAACTTTTATTGATAGATTTAAATCAACACCATTTTCATAAACTCTTTTTAGTCTTGGATCAAAAGTGATAGTATCGGATATTTTTATAGTTTCGAAATGTTTTTTATTTCGTTTTAGTAGTGCTTTTATTCTTAAGATTAATTCATCTAAATCAACAGGCTTTTTTAAATAGTCATCACAACCTTTTAAAAATGCCTTATGTAAAGTGTCCTTGTCTTTATAAGAAGTAAGAAAAATAGATGGTGTTTCATCACCTGATGCTCTTAATTGATCAAGTAAATCTAAGCCATTTATCTTGGGTACATTTATATCAAAAATATATAAATCATAATTATTTTCATAATTTAAATCAAGGCATTCATCACCGTCATAGGCAATATCTACACTAAAACCTTCATCAAGTAAAAAGTCTTCCAAAGTTTGAGCAAAAAGTTCATCATCTTCTAATAACAATATTTTATACAAATAATATCCTTGAGACTTTTTGCGTATTATAATTATTAATAGTTAAAATACTGTTAATTATATTATTTAAAGTCTTTGAAATTTTGTCTTAGTGCTTCATAAGCAATAATTGAAACAGAGTTTGCAATATTTAAAGATCTTGCATCATTTGTCATAGGAATTGTAATACAAGCTTCTTCGCTCTTATCTAAAACTTCTTGAGGAAGTCCAGCATCTTCTCTTCCAAAATATATATAATCACCTACATTGAATTTTGCATCAAAGTAGTTTTGTTTTGTTTTAGTTGTTGCAAAAAAGTGTTTATTAGAAAATGGATTTTTTTCCCAGAACTCTTCAATATTTTCATACTCTCTAACATCAAGATCAAACCAATAATCAAGCCCTGCTCGTCTTACTGCTTTTTCTGTAATATCTCCAAAACCATAAGGTTTGATTAAATGTAAAGTACAATTCATAGCAAATGCTAATCTACCAATTGTTCCAACATTTCCAGGCATTCTTGGTTCTAGTAATACAATATTAAACATTATAAAATCACCGTTTGATTTCCATGAACAAAAACCTTATCATCAAGTAATAATTGGAAAGCATTTGATAAAACAATTTTCTCTACATTTCTTCCAGCTTTTCTCATATCTTCCCATGAATATGTATGATCAACATTTACAACATCTTGGAAAATAATTGGACCTTCATCTAAATCATTTGTAACATAATGAGCAGTTGCCCCAATAATCTTAACACCTCTTTTATGAGCTTGTTTATATGGATTTGCACCTATAAATGCAGGTAAAAATGAGTGATGAATATTTAACACTTTTTTAGGGAATGTTTCTACAAATTTTGGTGTTAATATTCTCATATATTTTGCTAGTACAATTACTTCTGGTTCATAATCATTAATTCTCTGGATTACTTTATCTTCATGATCTTCTCTACTCATTCCATCTGCACTAATACAAGTAAAAGGAATATCGAATTTTTCTACTAATTCTCTTAAATCTTCATGATTTGCAATTACTGCTTTAATATTTGCATTTAATTCACCATCAATATATCTTATTAATAAATCACCTAAAACATGAGACTCTTTTGTAGCTAAGATAACTACATCTTTTTTAGCTTTTTTATTTAATTTAATTTCTGCATTTTTTGGTAAAACTTCAGTTAATTCTTTTAAAAGTATATTTTTAGATATATTACCAGTTATTACACTTCTCATAAAAAATTTATTTGTTTCTTTATCAACGTATTCTGAATTTTGTTCTATATTTAAGTTATTTGCAAATAGTACTTTTGAGATGTTGTATACTAAACCTTTTGCATCTTCTGTGTCTATTAAAAGTATATATTCTTCCATTGTCGCCCTATTATATTATTCTCATTATATTTTAAAAACGCATGATACCATCTTCTTAATTAAATGATAATATATTTTGTAGTGGATTTAAAGTGAGCTAATTATTCCCATTTTATTAAAAATGAGAATAATTTTGTTTTATTTTAATAGTTTGAATTAAACCATTTTTGATAGTTTTTCTCTATATTTTTCTAAATTAAACTCTTTAATTCTTGCAACTCCTGTCTCAACTGCACTTGCTGCAACTGCTGAAGATACTTCAACCATTAATCTTTTATCAAATGGAACTGGAATAATATATTCTCTTCCAAATGATAAATCACCAGTAATTGATTTTAATTCAGAAGGAATTTCTTGTTTTGCTAAGTTTGCAATTGCTCGTGCAGCTGCCATTTTCATTGTCATATTTATTTTTCTAGTTTGTACATCTAATGCACCTCTAAAAATAAATGGGAAACCAAGTACATTATTTACTTGATTAGGGAAATCAGATCTTCCTGTTCCAACTATTGCTTTTGGTCTAATAGCTTTTATTTCATCAGGGAAAACTTCAGGTGTAGGATTTGCTAATGCGAAAATGATTGGTTCTTCTGCCATTACAGCAATATGTTCAGTTGAAAAACTTCCAGGTTTAGATAATCCTAAAACCATATCAGCATCCCTAAATGCTTCTAATAAAGTTAAGTCCTCATCGCACATGAAATCTTTTTTATATTTATTTAAATCATTTCTACCTTTATGAATAACACCTTTTGAGTCCGTCATAATTAAGTTTTTAACACCCAATTCTTTATACATTGTCGAACAAGCAATAGCAGCAGCACCTGCTCCAATCACTACAACTTTCATATCTTCAACTTTTTTATTCATCATTTCACTTGCATTCATAAGTGCAGCAGTTGTAATAATTGCAGTTCCATGTTGGTCATCATGCATAACTGGAATATTTAACTCTTCAACTAATCTTTTTTCAATTTCAAAACACTCAGGTGCTTTAATATCTTCTAAATTAATTCCACCAAAAGTTGGAGAAATAGCTTTTACAATTTCACAAAATTTATCAATATCAGTTTCATCAACTTCAATATCAAATGAATCAACAGCTGCGAATTTTTTAAATAATACAGCTTTTCCTTCCATTACTGGTTTTGATGCTAATGCTCCAATATTTCCTAAACCAAGTACTGCTGTACCATTTGAAATAACGGCTACTAAATTTCTTTTTGATGTATAGTCATATGCCGCTTCTGGATTTTCTTTAATTTCTTCACAAGGAAATGCAACTCCTGGCGTGTAGGCTAAAGATAAATCTCTTTGTGTTTGTAATACAGTAGTTGTCGCAATTGCTACTTTTCCTGGGTTTGGAAGTTTATGATATTCTAATGCTTCTTCTTTTGTAACTTTTGTACTCATTTTAATCCTTTTAAATCTGCTTTCTAAAATTTTCGAAATAGTAACTAATCGAAACTTAAAAATATAGATTTGAATATAAAGAATACAAAAAAGTTTACTTTAAGTTTTCTATGAATAAATTATGCAATTTTTATGTAAGTAAGTAATTATTTAATCTTGAGTGATTTTATAATATATTCTTATTAAATCACTATATTTTAGGCTTTTAAAAGTATTTATCAATAAAATTATTTATTCAAATATAACTTCTACAATTATATATTTTATTTAAGTTTAAAAAAGTGATTGTACAAAAATTGAAATAATAAATTTTGTGATTATAATTTTATTATTCCTGCGAATCTGCCAGTTTTATGGTCTTTTCTATAAGAGAAGTGTTCACTACTTGAACATTTTGTACAATTATTGAGAATTTTTATATTTTTAACTCCATTTTGTACTAAAATAGATTTATTTATACCTTGAAGATCAATATTTCTTCCATTTACAAACTCTTTTCCAAATGATTTTTCTGTAATATTTGCTAACTCAGTACTTACTTCATAACAACATTTTTGAATACTTGGACCAAATACTGCTCTTATATTCTCTGCTTTAGTATCAAAATTATGTATCATTTTCTGTACTGTAATTTCTACAATTTTTAAAAAAGTTGAGTTTCGTCCTGCATGAATTGCTGCAATTACATCATTTTTTTCATCATGTAATAATATAGGAATACAATCTGCAACCATAACCATAAGAGGTAAATCTTTTTCATTCGTAATGATTCCATCACAATCATCAATAATTTTTGTAGAGTTTTTATCAACTATAACTACATTATTACCATGTGTTTGGTTCATCGATATTAAGTCTTTATAGTTATAGTTGTGTTTTAGAGCTAATTTTTTTCTATT
>NZ_JBGUES010000173.1:0-4895 GCF_041821165.1 Poseidonibacter sp.
TTCTTTGAATTTTAATTCTAGTTTTTCTTGAAACCTGATAAACTGCAAGAATTGAAGCAATTGTAATACCAACTCCAACAGCCATAATTAAATCTACAAAAACAGTTAATAAAAAAACTGTAACCATAATAAGTAAATCTTGTCTTGAAACTTTTGTAATTACTTTTAGAAACTTGTAATCTAAAATATCAAAACCAACTTTTATTAAAATACCAGATAAAACAGCAAGTGGTATTTGTTCAGCAAATGGAGCTAAAAAAAGAACAATTAATAAAAGAGAAATAGAGTGAACAATTCCTGATATTTTTGATGTACCACCACTATTTATATTTATTACTGTTCGCATTGTAGCCCCAGCACCTGGAATTGCTCCAAAAAATGAACATACAGTATTACCAATTCCTTGACCTATTAACTCTTTTTTAGGATTATGCTTTGTTTTAGTCATATTATCAGCAACCAATGATGTTAATAAAGAATCGATTGAACCTAGTAATGCCAATGTTAATGCTAAAGTAATAATATCTTTTAAATTTAATAAATCAAAAGAAAAAGGCAATATAAAATCTGGGAAGCCCATTGGAATATTTCCAATTGTATCAACACTATAAGACATATAAATACTAAAGCAAGTCACAAAAACCAAAGCAATTAATGCAGAGGGAACAACTTTACTTATATTTTTTGGTGTGAAAAACATTATAAGTAATGTAATTGTAGCAATTATCAGTGATTCATAATTTGCAAGTTTGATAGTTTCAAAAAGATTTGTAATAGTTAAAATAATAGAACTATTAGAAGCAACACCTAAAAACGGGTTTATTTGTAAAATAAGAATAATTACACCAACACCACTCATAAAACCAGAAATTACAGGATATGGAATATATCTAATCCATTTACCAATACCAACTATTCCAAATGAAATTTGAATAAGACCTGATAAAAAGATTACACTCATAACAGAAGAAAGATCATTAGGAAAAGTCGCAACAGCAGTAGCCGTAATTACAGTCATAGGACCAGTTGGTCCAGATATTTGAGTAGAAGTTCCTCCAAATAATGCAGCAAAAAAACCTAGTATAATCGCACCATATAAACCAGCAATTGCACCTGCGCCACTTGCAACACCAAAAGCTAATGCTAATGGTAGTGCGACAATTGATGCAGTTATACCTGCGAAAACATTGCTTTTTAAATTATTCAAAAAAACTCCTGAATTAATCTTCTTTTAAATATTCCTCATCACCCATTTTATCATTTTTTCCACGAGCTATAATATGAATTGGACAACCTTCAAAATTAAAGTTACTTCTTAAGAAATTAATTAAATACCTTTTATAAGAGAAGTGTAACATTGTTGGTCTATTCATAATTAATGCTATTTTTGGTGGTTTCGTAGCAAACTGAGTTGAATAGTAAATTCTTAAATAACAACCATTTGGACTTGGAAGTGCATGTCTAATAACAGCATTTTCAATTACTCTATTAAGTGCAGATGTTGGAATTCTTTGTGTATAATTTGAATGAATTTCAATAATCTTATCTTTTAATCTATCAATTGATCTTCCAGTTTTAGCAGAAACTGCAATAATAGGAGCATAATAAAGGAATTTAAATCTTCCTCTAATTTGTTCTTCCATTTTTTTGAAAGTTTCCATATTTTCATCCCACTTATTAAGAACAATGATTGTACCTAAACCATATTCATCAACAAGTCCTGAAATTTTTTCATCTAAATCTGTTAATCCCGTAGAAGCATCTAAAACAAGTAGAGCAACATTTGCTTTATCAAGCATTTCTCTTGTTCTCATTAATGCATATTTTTCAATACCATCAATACTTCCTCTTCTTCTTAAACCAGCTGTATCAACAAATGTTACATTTTTTTCAGCATATACAAATGTTTCATCAACTGGATCAATAGTAGTACCTGCAATTGGAGAAACAACTGATCTTTCTTGACCTGTAATAGCATTTAATATTGATGATTTACCAACATTAACTCTACCAATAATTCCTACTCTAATATCTTTATTTGATTCTTCTTCAAGTTGTCTTTTTAATTCTAATGCTTCTTCATCAGTTAATTCTTCTGGTTCTTGAACACTAGCTTCTAGAACTTCTTCACCTGCATTTTCATTATCTGGTAAATGTTTATAAATCCATTCAAATAAATTTTTTGTACCTCTATTATGAGATACTGACATTCCAAATAAATTTTCATCAGAAATTCCAAACTCAAAGAATTCCCAAAGTCTTTCTAATTCTTTATCATTATCAATTTTATTAACAATTAATGCTAATTCTTTTCCTAATCTTTGAAGCTCATAAAATAATTCTTTATCTTTGTCATCAGGTATATTTTTTCCATCAACCATAAAAAGTATTATATCAGCCTCTTTAGCTGTTTCAATTGCTTTTCTTTTTACATTTGAAAATATTGCATCATTTGTTTCATCAATTCCACCAGTATCAAGCATTAATGCTTTTTTATCCAGAATTTCAACTTCATGTTTTCTAATATCTCTTGTTGTACCTGCTAGATCTGAAACAATTGCAATTCTTTTTTGTGCAATTCTATTAAATAGCGACGATTTTCCAACATTTGGTTGACCAATTAGCGCAATTTTCTTTAATGTGTTATTCATATTTTTTTAAATCCTATTTTTGTGTATTATTAAACGAAAAAAGGCACCAGCCATTCATAACTGGTACCTTCATTCTAGTAAGAATTTAGATTAGTATAATCCAAATTTACTTTCAATACTGCTTTTGTAAAGTACTCTCATATTATCATCTTTATCAAAGAATACTTTGAATTGTGCATCAGAATTTTTAAGTTCAATTAATGCTTCTTCAATATCCATTGGTTTATATGATGATAATCTAACAGGAGTAATTTCCTCTTCAAAGTTTTCTAACTCAAGTGCAATCTTATCTTCAATAATAGAAGAATCAACTTCAGTTAATTTAGTAGCTTTATGACCAGAAATTTTATCATGGTGTCTTCTTAAAACTTTTGAAACTCTATCAACAGCAATATCAATTGCAGCGTATAAATCTTTATCTTTTTGTTTAACTACAACTGTATCTAAATGAGCGATATTTAAAGTAAATTCAAAAGAAAATGCTTTTTTACCATGTTTTTCATCTTGTGAAATAATCGAGTTTACAGAAATAATATCTAAGTTATATTTTTTAAATACCTCTATAGATGTGTTAATATATTCTTTAATTGGTTCAGTTAATTCTATGTGTCTTCCTACAATACTTGTATTCATAACATACTCCTTGTTTATAATAATTTAGATTAGTTTATCATAATTAAACTAAAATTTCTCTATTTCCTTTAGTATTAGCCTTAGAAAGTACGCCTGTTTTCTCTAATTGTTCAATAATAGTAGCTGCTCTGTTATAACCTATTCTAAGTTTTCTCTGAATATATGAAATTGAAGTCTTTTTATCATTTAAAACTACATCTTTTGCATCATTATATAATTCATCTAAATCTGATAAATCATCATCAGAATCACTAGGTGAAATAGAACTACTATTTCTATCTTTTATAAATCTCATATCATAGTCAACATCTCGCTGACTTTTTAAGAAATCAACAACTTTTTCTATTTCGTTTTCACTTGACCATGGAGCATGTATTCTAACAAGTCCAGACATTCCAGGAGGTGTAAATAACATATCTCCACGCCCAAGAAGTGATTCAGCACCCATAGAATCTAAAATAATTTTTGAATCTACTTTTTGCCCTACTTTATAAGATAATCTACTTGGTAAATTTGCTTTAATAAGTCCTGTTACAACATCAACAGATGGTCTTTGAGTTGCAACTATTAAGTGAATACCTGATGCTCTAGCCATTTGTGCAAGTCGCGCAATTGAATATTCAACATCTTTACCACTTGTCATCATTAAATCAGCCAACTCATCAATTACAATTACAATATAAGGGAAGTTTTCTAGTCCCTCTTTTTTTGCTTTTTCATTATAGTTTTCAATATTTTTTGTTTTAGTTTGAGACATTAATGTATAACGTCTTTCCATTTCACCAACCATATTAGCTAGTGCATTAATTGCATCACCTGCTTTTGTAATTACTGGTGTTAATAAATGTGGAATATCATTATACATTGAAAATTCTAGCATTTTTGGATCAATCATAACAAGCTTTAAATTATCTGGTGAGTTTTTATATAACAGTGATAAAATCATTGAATTAATACCAACCGATTTACCTGAACCCGTTGTTCCTGCAATTAATAAATGAGGAAGTTTTTTAAGGTCTGTAATAAATGGCTTTCCAACAATGTCTTTTCCTAAAATCATTGTTAATGGTGATTTAGAATTTTGGAAAATATCACTTTCTAACATCTCTTTTAAATAAATAGTTTCAACATCTTCATTTGGAACTTCAATTCCTACTACATCTTTTCCTGGAATTGGTGCTTGAATTCTGATTGTTTGAGCTTTTAATGCCATTGCCAAATCATCTTGTAAATTTAAAATTTTAGATACTTTAACATTTGGTGCTGGCTTAAATTCAAAAGTTGTTACAACAGGACCTGTATAAGTTCTTACAACATCACCTTCTATTCTAAACATTGAAAGTTTATCTAATAAGTAACCAATCTTTTGATCAATTACTGCTTCAGAAATCTTTGATTTTTGATTTTTTGGAGAACTTTGAAAAAATGTTGTTGGAGGTAATTTGAAATCTTTTGGTTTTTCAGTTGTTCCTAATTCAATTTGGTCAAGTAATTTTTTATTTTCTTCAAGTTCTTCTACAATTACATTTTGTGATTCACTTTTAATATCAAGTGGTTCTTCTGAAATTATTATTTCTTCTACATTTTGCGAAATTTCATTTTCAATTTTCT
>NZ_JBGUES010000174.1:0-3623 GCF_041821165.1 Poseidonibacter sp.
ATATAAATTCCAAAGGCAATTACTAAAAAAGAAGCGATTTTTATAAATAAATCTCTTAAATTTGATTGTTTAAATAATCCAACAAAAAAACCTAAAGAAAAAAGTGCAGGTAAAGTGCTAAGTCCAAAAATAAGCATTACAATGGCACCCCATAAAGCACTACCTGTACTTGTAGCAGTTATTGCAAATACATAAACAAACCCACAAGGAAGAAGACCATTTAACATTCCTAATAAATAAAAACTCATAAATGAATCTGAACCCAAAAGTGATTTAAATGTACTTTGATAAAGAGGAGATTTTGAGCATGAATGCTCTAAAATTGTAAGAAACTTGATTTTTCCCATAAGTGATAGTCCTATTAAAACCATCATTGTTCCAGTTGTAAGAAGTAAAATACCACTTGTTAAATTATCAAAAGTAACAACTCCACCAACAAAACCAAATAATGCACCTAAAATCATATAAGTACTAATTCTTCCAAATGAGTATAATAAATGTGCCATTGCTTGATGTTGTTTTGACCATTCATTTTTAACTTTTGTACTTGAATATGCAATTACAATTCCACCACACATTCCAACACAATGACCAAATGAACCAAAAAATGCAATAGAAATAATTGTTATAATACTTATCGTTTCCATTAATTACCTAATAATTCTTTTTTAGTATAAGGGTTATTTAGATTTTCATTTCTGAGCATTTTTAAAAGCATTGTTTCAAAATCAATAAATTTTTCTTGCTTATTTTCATAAGCTCCTAATCCATAACCCATAGGTGTTGCATCAGTTCTTTTATACCATGCAGTTTTTGCATCTATATATTTGTTTGTATCATTTGAAAAAACCCAAAATTTTATATCATTTTTATTTTTTAGATTTTCATACCATAAAGTCATACATCCAATATCATCAAAAAACCAAGTTCTTCCATCTTTTGAAACAGCTTGTGCTGAATGTTTTGTTGATGTTATTGTCATTCCACATTGGGTATCTTGATAATGATTTAGTTTTATATCAACTGGACTATGAGTGTGATTATTTTGTTCTATTACAATCATTTGTTTTTTATTAGACATTGATAAAAAAATTATCACTATTATTGCAACTATTATTATAACTGTAAGTAAGGGTACGATTTTTTTCATTAATTAAACTCCAAGGCGATTATTATAGTTAATTATGTTTGTATTTTTCTTTTAATTTAATAAAAAAATGCAAAAAAAAAGCTTCACAATTAAATTGTGAAGCCGCTATTCAAATTTTTATTAGTTTTTTTATTAATAGGATACAGACTTAAATATATTTAGTAGTAGGAGGATTTAATATAAATACCCTATATGAAAAAAATTATATCAAATGAATTGTTAATTAATTGTTAAATGAAGATACTTTTTGTCCTATTTTATAAATTTTGTTATTTTAACCTAAGTTTATATATTAAATCATATAATACAAAAAAATTATTACTATATTGAGGATAGAATAAATGCATTTAATTATATTCGATATGGATGGAACATTAATAAATAGTGGCTTTGCTATTACAAATACAATTAATTATGTTAGAACTAATTTAGGTCTAGAAGAATTAGAAAGTAACTATATTTTAGAAAATGTTAATGATCCTAATATCAACTCTGCTGAATTTTTTTATGGAACAAAAGAATTTACAGATAAACAAACAAAACTTTTTGGTGAATATTATAATGAACACTGTTTACATGATTTAGTTGTTTATGATGGAATAAAAGAACTAATCGATACTTTAAAAAATGATTTTACATTAGCAGTTGCAACAAATGCAAACTCTGTTTATGCAAAAAAGATGTTAAATCATGTAGAACTTGGTTCATATTTTCCTACTATTTTAGGTTATGATAGTGTTTCTAAACCAAAACCACATCCTGAAATGGTAAATAAAATATTAGATAAACATGATATTTTAAAGCATAATGCACAAGTTATTGGTGATTCACATAAAGATATTATGGCTGCAACAAAGGCAGGTGTTGATTCAGTTTTAGTAAATTGGGGATTTTCAAATCATGAAAAAGATGCAATTGAAACTGTTGAAGAATTAAAGCATAGAATTTATAATAAGTTTAATATTTAGGTTTTATTATGTTTGAAAAAGTTTTAGATTTATTTAAAAAAGAAAAGACTTTCCCATGTATTGTTTGGGATACAAAAATGATGAAATATCTTGATTTAACACAAAAACAAATAGATGAAATTAACACCCAACCTGAATATGAAGGTTGGAGCGCTACTAAAAAAGATGAGTGTTAATCTTTTTTAGTAAGTAAAAAGTTTTCTATATCTTCTACAATTTCATCAATTGCTAAAGTAGCTTTTTTAAATAAAACTTTATCATATAGTTTTTCATCAATATAAGTACTTGTTTCTAAATTATTTAATATTGTTTTTTTAAGATGTAAACTTAAGAAATAATCAGTATTTACAACAGCACCACTTGTTCCTATTACTACAAACATCTCACAATCTTCAAACTCTTTAAACATTGTTTTATAAGCATGTGCTTCTTCTGTAAAAAACACAATATTTGGTCTTAGTTTTGCTTGACACTTAGGACAAGTTCTTGATGTATCTAATTTTTCATATTTTATATCTTCAATAAAGTCACACTCTTCACATCTAATTTCTCTTAAAATTCCATGTAAATGTAATACATCATTACACCCTGCTTTTTCAAACATATCATCAACATTTTGAGTTATTATTGCAATATTATCTTTATATTTATCTTTTAATGTTGCAATAGTTTTATGAGCATAATTTGGTGTTTTATCTTTTAAATCAAATCTCTTTTCATCATAAAATTCTATTATTTTATTTCTATTTTCATTTAAAGAATTATTTTCAGAAATATCTTCGATTTTATGTTCATCCCAAAGTCTATCAATATCCCTAAATGTTGGGATTCCTGATTCATTACTTATTCCAGAACCCGTTAGAATAATTACTTTTGCCATTATTTACCTCATTTGTAATTAAATAAAATTTATTATATCTATATAAGATAAGATTTTTGCTAATAAGAAAAAGAAATAAGCATTTTACAGCTTATTTCTTTTTTTGTTTTGTTAGATTAAGTTTATTTTATTTAAAAATAAAATTATTATTGCTAGTGGTACAACAAATTTGATTAACATAAACCAAATATTAAATACTGTTATACTTGTATGTTTTGTAAAGCTATTTTCTAATAATGATTTATCAACAAAGTATCCTAAGAATATACAAGTGATAAATGCAGCTAATGGCATCATAATAGAAGATGTCATAAAGTCCATCCAATCAAAGGCATTTTTACCAAAGAATGTTAAATCACCTGAATAAGCTTTTGACATAGATAAAAGTGCGATAATACCTAAAAAGTAGAATATTGAACCACAAATAACAGTAGCTTTTTTTCTAGTCATTCCAAATCTTTCAATAAAGAACTTAAGTGATGGTTCAATCATAGAAACAGCTGATGTAATACCTGCAAAAACAAGTGCAATAAAGAAAGAAATTGCAATAACTTGTCCTAATACTCCCCAACCTGAGAAAATAACTGGTAATGAAATAAATACTAAACCAGGTCCTGCTGCACTT
>NZ_JBGUES010000174.1:3633-4889 GCF_041821165.1 Poseidonibacter sp.
GGAGCTCCTGCTTCAAAAAGGAAAGAGAAGATAATTAAACCTGCAACAATAGCAATAGTTGTATCAACAACAGCAACTAAAAATGATGACTTAACAAAGTTAGCATTTTTTGGTAATGATGCTGAATATGTCATAATTGTTCCAACACCAAGTGAAAGAGTAAAGAATGCTTGTCCTAATGCTGCTAATAAAGCATCACCATTAATCTTAGAAAAATCAGGTGTAAACATAAAAGATACTGCTTGAGAAAAAGAGTCTAATGTTACTGCATAAATTAATAAACCACCTAAAATTAGACCTAATAAAGGCATTAAAATTAAGTTGATTCTTTCAATTCCATCTTTAATCCCTTTAATTACAATCCAAATTACAGAACCTGCAATTAATGTATGATATAAAATTAAAGAGCCAATATCATCACTAATTAATTTTTCAAAATTAGCACCTGCAACACTTGATTCTGTAGGAAGTGCAGAAAATGATGTAAATACATAATCTAAAATCCAACCTAATACAACTGAATAAAATGAAAGAATAATTAAACCAGTTGCTATCATAAATCCTGCAAACTTCCAATTATTATTTTTTGTTTTAGATGTCTTGATAAAAGATGTTGCTACATCTGATTGAGCATTTTGTCCAATAACTGCTTCTGCAAGAAATACTGTTAAACCAATAAATAAAATTGCAAGAAGATACACAATAACAAATGCTCCTCCTCCATACTCACCTGTAACATATGGAAACTTCCATATATTACCTAAACCAACAGCAGAACCCGCTGCTGCTAAAATAAAACCAATTCTTGAAAACTTGTTCAATCTTATCCTTCATATAAAATAAATATCACAAGAGTATACAAAAAAGAAAATTAATAAGTAATTTTAAGTCATTAACTAATGATTAATTTATTAATCTTTTTGTAACAATTTGAAAGATTTTGTAGTTAAATTTATAATTTATTTATTAAAATAGGGATTTTACTTATGTTCTATGCTTTTTAGATTTAAATTAAATCTATTTCCATCTTCTAAAGTATCGATATTAATAGAAATTTTATTTTTATCACAAAACTCTTTTACAATATTTAAACCTAAACCAAAACCATCTTTTGCTGAGTTTTCTTGGAAATATTTATCAAATATTATAAATAAATTTTTTGTATCAATTTTTTCGCCAGTATTATAAATAGAAAGAATTGAGTTTTTATATTTTATTTCTATAAGAGCATTTTGCTCTCTATTATATTTTATTGC
>NZ_JBGUES010000175.1:0-4851 GCF_041821165.1 Poseidonibacter sp.
AAACAAGATTATTAAAAGCAAAAGCACAATTAGTAAAAACAAATCTTGATATCAAACTACAATTTGAAAATGCAAATTCAGATTTAGAAGTAGCAATTGACAATCTTCAAACAGCAGTATTATCATTAGAGTTAGCTCTTGAAAATTATGATATTGTAAAAAATAGATTCTCAGAAGGTGTTTCAACAAGTACTGATTTATCAGATGCAAACTTTTTATTAACACAAGCAAGACAAAATCATAACAGAGCTTATTTTGATAAGTTCCTAGCTCTTTCTACTTTAGATAGAGTTGTTGAAAAGTAAATAATTTAAATAAAAAAGTAGACTTAAAATATTTAAGTCTGCTTTTTTCTAAACATCTTTTAGCGAGTCTCGAATTTTTAAAAACTCATCTAAATGTTCAAAGAATATATCTATTAATTTTGGATCAAAATGCTTAGCTCTTTCTTCTTTAAAAAGATTAAATATTCTTTCATCATCCCAAGCTTTTTTATAAACACGGTCACTTCCTAAAGCATCAAATACATCTGCAAGTGCAGTGATTCTTCCATAAATATGAATATTTTCACCCTTTAAACCTCTTGGATAACCTGATCCATCCCATTTTTCATGATGTTCGTAAGCAACAATAGCTGCCATTTTTAACAATGGTCTATTTGAGTGTTTTAGCATTTCATAACCTAAGGCAGCATGTGTATCCATGATTTTTCTTTCATGTTCATCAAATCTTCCTGGTTTATTTAATACAGAATCAGGAATTGCAACTTTTCCAATATCATGCATTGGTGATGCTTGTTTTAACATTTCAGCTTCTTTTTCATCTAAACCATAATAAAGGGCTAAAATTTTTGAGTATAAGGCAACTCTTTTTACATGATTTCCTGTCTCTTTTGAACGACTTTCTCCAATAGCACCCATTGTAAATACAACTTCTTTTTGTGTATGTTCAATTTCACTATTTAATGTTTTTATTTCAACTAAACCATCTTGTACTTTTGATTCAATTTCATCAACTGAAAGCCCAATATTTCTATAAACTTTATAAGCAAATAAGATAATAAAAGCAATAGTAAGTAATAATAAAATTGTTACAATAAAATATACATTACTTAAAAAAGATGAAGAAATTTTTTCAATATTTGTTTCAATTTCAAGGTTTACCTTTTTATTGATATTTATAATATTTAAGATTTCACGAGATAGTTTTTCTTCTTCAATTTCAATATTTTTTGTAGTAACAATATTCAAGCCTATTTTTTCAACAGTTTTTAGATAGTTTTTAAATTCGTTTGAATCTAATTTATTAATTAAAAGTTTAATTCTATTTGTCCATTTATCCAAAGCAACTTGGTTTTTATGTTGATAAAGAGTCTCTTTACTATAATATTTTAAGTCTGAGAATAGTTTTATTAATTCTAAATCATTTGATTTTAAAATTTCTTGTTCAAGCTTTTTTCTTTGAAAATTTTCTTTTGGATATGTTGATTTAAACTCATCTATTAATTTTATTTTTTCTGTTTGTAAATCAAAAATTCTATCAAAAGCATGTTCGATTTGTTTTTCATTTAAAAATAATTTTTCTAAGCTTTTGAAAATATTTGGATCTTTATGAATATCACTAAATATAAGGTCATGAAACTCATCTTCTTCACTTAAAATAAAAGAGTTTTTTATATATTCAAAATTCTTTTCTTCTTGTGAAAATTTATTTTTTATCTCTTTTAGATTATCTTCATTTTTAGTATTTATTGTTTCAATTACAATATCATTCATATTTTCTTGAAGGAAAACTAGTGATGAAATATTTTTTTTCGAGAGTTCATTATCTTTTATTTGATATAAAACAACAGTATTAATTGTAGCTATTAAAACTACTAAAACTAATATTAACATAAAACTAAATTTGATAACTTTTTTTATATTCATAAATATCCCTAAATTTAAAATTAATTAATGATTTGATTATTATACAGTTTAATTTATTATCAAAGATAAAAATTAATAATTGTCAAGGAAATGTCAAGAAATCTTATATCAAAATTGAAACTATTGGCTTATAATTGTAAGTATAAATTATATAAGGAGTTACAAATGAGAGTATTTTTATTTATTTTTTTAATAAGTACATATTCATTTTCTGCCATTATTGATGATTATATGAATAATCTGCAAAAAGAAGTTTTAATAAAAAACCCAAACTTTAAAGGGTTTGATATTAAAAGAGGTGAAGAAATATTTACATCAAAACATATAGGTAAAAGAGGAAAAGAGATATCTTGTGTTTCTTGTCATACAAATAATTTTTCACAAAATGGTGAAAATGTTTTTACAGGTAAAGTTATAAAACCTTTATCAAATAAAACAAATCCTAAAAGATTAACTGATGTAAAAACTATAAATAAATGGTTAAAAAGAAACTTTAATGATGTATATAAAAAAGAAGGAACAGCACAAGAAAAAGGTGATGTTTTAAAATATATAATAAGTAAAGGCTAAAAAATGAAACTTTTAATAATAACTTTATTGTTTTTATCAAATCTTTTTTCAAGTGAATATGCTAGTTCAAAAGTAGGTGTAAAACCTGTTGATAACGAATTATATAAAAATGAATGCTCAGCTTGTCATTTTGATTATCAACCTGGTTTACTTCCATCTAAATCATGGAAAAAAATTATGTCAAATTTAGAAAACCACTTTGATACAGATGCTTCACTTGATAATGAAGATTTTCAAACAATAAGTGAATACTTAGAAAAAAATTCTGCCGAAAAAGCAATGAATTATAAAAGAAGTCGAAGAATCGTAAATAGTATTGCTTCAAATGAAATACCGCAATCAATTACAAAAGTTAGATATATAATTAAAAAACATAATGAAATAAGACCATCTTTAATTACTCAAAAAGAGGTAAAAGGTTTATTTAATTGTACAGCCTGCCATACAACGGCACAAAAAGGTATTTACAGTGAACGAGATATCATTATTCCTAATTTTGGAAGATGGGAAGACTAGGAGGAGTTTATGAAAAAATCATATATTTGGTCTTTACCTACTAGAGTTTTTCATTGGCTTTTTGTATTGTTTATACTATTAGCATTTATATCAGCCGAAGAAGATTTTTGGTTAGATTACCATGCCATAATTGGATATGCTGTTTTAATACTTCTATTTTATAGAGTTATATGGGGATTTTTTGGTCCTAAATACTCTTTATTTAAAGATTTTCCAATTGGTATACAAAATGCTAAAGATTTTCTTTCAAATATATTTGAAAAACAAGAAAAATATATTGGCCATAATCCTCTAGCATCATATGTTATGTTTTCAATGTTTATTATCTGTTTTTTAGTAATAATAAGTGGAATCTTAGCTTATGGAATTCAAGAAGGAAAAGGTATAGTTTCTTTTTTAAATAGTTCTTTTTTTAAAGAAATGGAACTTTTTGAAGAACTACATGAACTATTATCAACTCTATTTATTGTTTTAATAGTTGCTCATATCTTTGGTGTTTTTATGGAATGGTTTTTACATAGTCCTAATGAAACGCTTAATTCAATTTTTACAGGTTTTAAGAAAACAAAAAATGATGAAAGTGTAAAATTAAATATATATCAAAAAGTTTTTTCATTTATTATGTTGCTGTTTTTTATAGGTTTTTTGCTTTTTAATGTTTATAAACCAAATAATATTTTAATAGCTTCAAAATATGAAGAAATAAACTATGAAAGTAAAAATGAACTTTTTGTAAACGAGTGTGCATCTTGTCATACTCTGTATTCCTCCAAATTTATTGCCTGTTAAATCATGGGAATTACTTATGAGTGATTTAGAAAATCATTTTGGAGATGATGCTTCATTAGAAGAAGAAGATAGAAGTGATATTTTGGCTTTTTTACTAAAAAATAGTGCAGAAAAATCAACACAAGAATCAAGTGTTAAAATATTGGCTTCAATTAAAAATAAAGATATAATTGCAATTACTGATACAATATTTTGGAAACAAAGTCATAAACTCATACCAAAAGATGTATTTAATCACAATGAGGTAAAATCAAGTGCGAATTGTAAAGCTTGCCATAGTGATATTGAAAAAGGATTAATTCAAGATGACAAAATTAAAAATATTAGTGATTTTATGTAGTTTTCTTTTGCCCTTTATTTTATTTGCAAGTGATGATGATCATGCTTATAAAAAAAGTCATCTTTATAAAAATCTAGATTTTTTAGAGTTAGATAAAAAACAGTATAAACAAATAAGAGAAGTTTTAATAAAGTATAAAAAAGAGTATAAAAAATATTATAAATATAAAGAAGAAAAAGAAGAAAAACTTAAAAAACTATTTTTAGAAGATGATTTTAATGAAGAAAAATACGTATATATTTCTAGAAAAATAAAAGAAAAGGCCTCTTTGCTAGAAGCAAAAAACTTAGAAAAAATACATGATATACTAGATGATAAACAAAGAAAAAAGTTTTCTTATTATTTACAGGAGTGGGAAGTTGAATAAAAATATTTTATTAGTTGAAGATGATTTACAAATGCAAAAGTTAATTGTTGATTATTTAAAAGATTACAATTTTAATTGTGTTGCTTTCTCACATCCTAAAAATGCCATAAAAGAGTTTGAACAAAACTCTTTATATGATTTAATAATATTAGATTTAATGCTTCCTGATATGGATGGTTTTGATTTATTTAAAAAAAGAGTCAAAAATTCATCTATTCCAACTGGAAAAAGTGGAGGATTTAGAGTGATAATCTATAAACGAGTTGAAAATAAAATGATTTTAATATCAATTTATTCTAAGACTGAAAAAGAAAATTTAAGTGATTCTGAACTAAGTGATA
>NZ_JBGUES010000176.1:0-4824 GCF_041821165.1 Poseidonibacter sp.
AATGATTAAATCAAAAGTTATTGAAAATGATTTAAAAAATTGGTTAGATATTAGAGTTTGTGATGATGATTTTTTAGTTTGTAATAAATCTGGAAATAGGTTAACTCAAAGTTATGTAAGTAGAACAGTAGAAAAAATATTAATAAGTGCAGGAATTAGAAAAGAGAAAAATGGTGCTCATATGTTAAGACACTCTTTTGCAACTTTGCTTTATTCTAAACATCATGATTTAATATTAGTTCAAGAAGCACTAGGTCATGCAGATATAAATACATCAAGAATTTATACACATTTTGATAAAGATAAACTAAAAAAAGCCACAGAAATTTTTTAGGAAACTACCAAAAAGAGGTAGTTTCTTGATTAGCAGTGAAATCATTGTCTATTTCTAAATAGATATTTTCACTGTAATCAATGTATAAGCTATATTCCCCTATTACTAGAGTGTTTTCTATATCTCTTCTATTTAAATATATATTATCATCATTATCTTCACATAAATCTTTTAAATAATATTCAACCATAGAAGGAGCCATTGAATTAATGGCCTCTTCTAAATAATTAAAATCTTTGACATTAAAAGTATGATATAAAGAATGCTTATTTAATATTGAAATCATAGATTTTATATCTTAGTTATTAAAACCGTTTAATAATGAAGCCATTCTATTTAAATCAATTTTATTACTATTTTCATCTTCTTTTTTTTGCTCTTCAACTTTTATATCTGATTGAGAATTAAAACTTCCATTAGAATTATTTTGTGGTTTTTCACTACTGTTATTAGAATTTGAATTTGTAGAATTTACTTTGTTATTTAATAAACCCTCTATTTTACCTAACATAGAATTTATATTAGAATTATCTGCTTCTGTATTTGTTTTAAATTCTTTCACATTGTATTCTAAATCTTCTTTTGTTGATTCTAAATCTAATACTTCATCTTCTAATTCATTTATTCTTACTTTTAAATTTGTATTGTCATTTTGAAGTTCTTCATATGCTTTTATTAAAGTATTTAAAGCTTCATTAAGTTTTTGAATTGTTTGCGTATTTGTCATTCTCATTAATCCTTATAGGTTGTATTCGTGTAAACGTATTATTGCAAATTTTAGCTAATAATTCCATCAATTTTTAGTAAAGAATCAACACTTGGCTCTCTTTGTGCAAAATCTAAAAATAATTGGTCCATATTTTTAGAACCACCCTTACTTAATATTGTATTTTTGTATTTTAAACCTAATTCTTTATTGAAAATATTTTCTGATTCAATAAACATATAAAAGGCATCTGCACTTAAAACTTCTGCCCATTTATATGAATAGTATCCAGCAGAATAGCCACCTGCAAATATATGAGAGAATCCATTTTGAAATTTATTATATGATGGTGGAATTAATGCTGAAAACTCATTTCTAATCTCATCTAATAAATCCTGTATTTCATCTTCCGTTTTGTATAGCTTTTGATATAGTTTAAAATCAAACAGTGCAAATTCAACTTGTCTAACTAAAGCAAGAGATGATTGGAAGTTTTTAGCTTTGATAATTTTATCAATTGCCTCATCATCTAAAACATTTTTTGTTTCATAATGTTTTGCAAATAATCTTAATACTTCTTTATCATAAGCAAAGTATTCTAAAAACTGAGATGGAAACTCAACTGTATCCCATGCAACTCCTGAAATACCACTTACAAATGGTTCAGAAACTTCACTTAATAAATGATGTAATGCATGACCCATTTCATGAAATAAAGTAACAACATCTGAATGTCTTAATAAAGAAGGTGTTTCTTCAGTTGATTGAGGGAAGTTACAAACAATATATGCAGTTGGTAGATGCTTATTACCTTTTGAATCTGTATAGTGTGAGTGCCAGTTATTCATCCATGCACCACCTCTTTTTTCTTCTCTTGATTCTAAATCTATAAAAATACGCCCTATTATATTTTTATCATTACTTAAATCATATACAGTTACTTTTTCATCCCATGAGTTTACATCTACTTTTGTAAAAGTAATATTGAACATTTGTTTTAAAAAATCAAAAAAACCATTTAAAACAGATTGTTGTTCAAAATATGGTCTATAGTACTCTTCATCTAAATCATACTTAGCTTTTTTTAATTTTTCTGAATAATATGACATATCACTTGATCTAAAATCTGTGATTCCATCTTTACTTGCAAGTTCAATAATTTCTGCTAATTCTTCTTTTGCTTTTACTTTACCTTTATGTCCTAACTCTTCTAAAAATGAAATTACATCACTTTCATTATTTGCCATTTTTGTTTCTAATGAATATTGTGCATAAGAATTAAAACCTAAGATTTTAACTTTTTCATCTTTTAATTTTAAAATCTCTTCAATTATTTTTCCATTTTGAGGAGCTCTTGTTGAATAAGCTTTATATAATTCTTCTCTTTTTTCTCTTGATGTTCCATATGTAATATATGCTAAATAAGATGGAATTTGTAAAGTAAATTTATATTTAGTTTTTCCATCTTCTTCAAATTTTGCTAATTGTAAATCTGATTTTGGAATCTCTTTTACATCTTCAAAATCTTCAATTATTAACTCATAATCTTTTGTAGCATTTAATAAGTTTTGAGAGAACTTATGAGATAACTCACTAAGTGCTAAATTTAGTTCCTCTAATCTTTTCTTTTTATCATTACTTAAGTGTGAACCAGAAAGTTTAAAATCTCTTATCTCATTTTCAATAACTTTATTTTGTATATCATTTAATGTATTTTTACTCTTATCTTGTATATCTTTTAAAGATGTATATATATTATCATTTTGAGATATTTCACTTTCGTACTTTGATATAATTGGTAAGCACTCTTCATAAACTTTTGTTGTTACATCAGAATTTTTTACAGAGTCAATATGAAATATTGGAGTAATAAAATCATTTATACACTCCCCTATTTCCTGATATGGTAAAACAAAATTTTCATATGTTTTATTTTCTATTTCTAATAAATCATTTATTTCTTTTCTACTTTTATTTAAAAGTTCTTCTAATATATCTTTTGATTTTTCTAAATTTTCTAAGTTAAATTCTTTAAACATTTTTTATCCTTTTTTAGTTTTTAAATTCTAGAGTAAAACCTCTATCAAAATTTTCGTAGTCTTTGTAAAATGAATACTCTTTTATATCAAAAGATTTAAAGTATTCTTCTAAAGGTTTCTTTTGATCATATCCCATCTCACAAAGAAGATATGATATTTTCTTTTTATTTGTTTGTGTAATTATATCTTTTAAAAGTTCATCACCAATACTGCCTCCAAATAATGCATTTGATGGTTCATACTTTACATTAGTTGGTAATTCATAATTATTAGCAATATAAGGAGGATTTGAAATTGTTAGAAAAATATTTTCTTCTGGTACATTTTCATATAAATTACTTAGTCTAAACTCTATTCTATCTTCAACATTATGTTTAATTGCATTCTCTTTTGCTAAAGCTAAAGCTTTTTCATTTATATCAACAGCTATTATTTTTATATTCTTAATTAATAAAGCTAACATTACAGATATAATTCCTGAACCTGTTCCAATTTCTAAAACTAATGATTCTTCTTTTTTATCTTTAAATATTTCTACTGCATTATCAATTAATAGTTCTGTTTCAGGACGAGGAATTAAAACACCCTCTTTTACAATAAAACTTTCACCATAAAATGATGCTTTATTGATAATATATTCTAATGGGTAATTTGTCGCTCTTTTTTTAACTAATTTCTCTAACTCTTTTTCTTGTTCAAACTTTTCATTATAGTTTAGATGAAGCCAAATTGTATTTTTTTGTAAAATATGTAACATTAATATTTCAACTTCTTTTGCTGGTATATGTGTTACTTCTCTTAAATCTTTTGTATACTTTTTTATAGTGTCTTTTATTGTCATAAATTTTTTACCTTTTCTAATCTAAAATAAATAATGCTAATTCATCTGATAATAAGAAATTTTTATTATAAACTCTATTGTTTTTAATAAAAAGCTTATCATATTCAATTAATTCTTCTATTTTTCCTCTCTCTTTTTCATTAAATAACTCTAATTCTATGCCATTTAGACATCTTAAGCCAAGTAGAATTTTTTCAGTTTTTATATCTAAATCATCAATATTTTCATACTCCATATCAAAAGGATTTTCAATATATTTTTCAATATCTTTTGGTGGATAATATCTACGTTTATTTATATATCCAACAGCACCTGCACCAATACCTAAATACTCTTTATGTTGCCAGTATCCATAGTTATGTTTTGATTCATATTTTTTATCTTTTGCAAAGTTTGATATCTCATATTGAGTAAAATTATTTTCTGCAATATGTTCAAAAATTTTATAAGATAAATCTTCATCATCAATTTTTACATGGCTAGTATTAAAGAATTTTGTTCCTTCTTCTATTGTCAAAGAATAAGCACTTAAATGAGTAATAGGAAGTGCAAAAGCTTGATTAAAATCTTCTTTCATACTTTCTAGTGTATCTCCTTGCACACCATAAATAATATCACAGTTAATCCCATTAAAACCTATACAAGATGCATTTTGTATAGCTTTTATAGCACTTTTATTATTGTGAGATCTTCCTAGGAACTTTAGCTTTTCATCATCAAAACTTTGCACTCCAAAACTTACTCTATTTACCCCATATTTATGCATATTTTCAAGCCATTCATATGATGCTGAATTAGGATTTGCTTCTGTTGTAATTTCTGCATTTTCTATTAAATATGGTTTAACCATATTAATTATTTCTTCATATTCATAGTGCTTTACACAAGAAGGAGTACCTCCTCC
>NZ_JBGUES010000177.1:0-4788 GCF_041821165.1 Poseidonibacter sp.
GTTAGACTTAACATATATTTTGTATTAGTTAATAATCCACCGCTTCCATATTTTTTTGATGAATCATCTCTACTTCTCCCATCACTTAAATAGTGTTTACCTTGAGTAAGTACTTCATCAAAATATTTTTTTGTAATCCATGGTACACCCATCCAATAAACAGGATATTGAAATATTATATAATCAGCCCATGAAAGTTTTTCAACCTCTTCTTCTACTTTATAACCCTTATCAATATTTGTTTGTTTTATTTCACAATCATTTGAAGATAAAAACTCTTTTGCTTTATCTATAAAAATATTTGTAAGTTTACCTTCTGCTACATTATCATAATGTTGATGACCATTTATTATTAATACTTTTTTCACAATTTTTCCTTTAAATAATCTTCTAGTTTAGAAATTATATGCCTAATGAACTTAAATTATCCTTACAGTAATTTAGGTAAGTAATGGTTATTTATCTTACTTATGATATAATTTCAATAGAAAAAGGAAAAGAAATGTATTTAATAAATGATAAAGAGTATAAATGTTCAGTTGCTGTTACACTTGATATTTTTAATGATAGATGGAAATTAGCAATTATATGGCACTTATTAGAAAACCCTAAAAGATTTAAAGATTTACATATTGATATAAGTGAAATTACTCAAAAAACTTTAACTGTAAAATTAAAAGAGTTAGAAGAAAAAAATATTATTCATAGAGAAGTATTTGCAGAAGTTCCTCCAAAAGTAGAATATAGTCTTACACCTATTGGAGAAAAATTGAAACCTGTTTTAAAAGAGATGTATAAATGGGGAATAAATTATGTAGAAGATTTTGGAGAGGTTACACCTGAAGAATCATGTGAAGCTGAGGCTTGTTTAAAGAATAATTTTTAATAAAGAGATAAATAATGGAAAATTTTGCCTTAATTGGATTTGCTATAATTGTTGGATATGTACTACAAAAACTTCATATATTTCCAGAAGAAACACCAAATATTTTAAATAAATTCATTATTTATATCTCATTACCTGCAATTATATTGCTTCAAGTTCCAAAGCTAAATTTCTCTTTTGATATTTTAGTTCCTGCCATTATTTCATGGCTTGTTATGGGTTTAAGTGCTGTTTTAGTTATTGTTATTTCTAAAATGTTTAATTGGTCAAAATCAATAACTGGTAGTTTATTATTAGTTGCAATTTTAACAAATAGTTCTATTATGGGTATTCCAATAATAAATGCCTATTTAGGAGAAGAAGCTCTTCCTTATGTTTTAATTTATGACCAATTAGGTACTTTTATTGCCTTAGCTGTTTATGGTGCTTTTGTTACTGCTTATTATTCATCAAATAGTTCTATTAGTTCAAAAGTAATTATTCAGAAAATATTAACTTTTCCATCATTTTTAGCACTTTTAATTGCCCTATTATTTTTAGGTCAATCTTTTCCTCCATTATTAACAAGTATTCTTACAACTTTTGCTAATACTTTAATACCAGTTGCACTTGTAGCAGTTGGTTTACAATTGCAGTTTAAGTTGCCAAAAAATGATATAAAACCTCTAAGTATTGCTCTTATAATCAAATTAGCAATCGCTCCTTTAATAGCATATATTATTACTATAACTTTTGGATGGAATAATTTAGCAGGTCAAGTATCTATTTTTGAAGCAGGAATGGCTCCTATGATAACAGCTGGGGCAATGGCTTCTATGGCTGGATTAGCTCCAAGATTAAGTATTGCAATTGTTGGTTATGGGATTCTAATTTCATTTATTACAACAGCTGTAATTTCAAAACTTATAATATAAATATACATTTTTGTGTTAAAACTTTATATACTCTTAACACAAATACTGTATTATACAACAAATTTAAATTAGGAATTTTCATGTTTAAAATGGCAAAAAAGATACTTTTAGCACTTGCTTTAATTACAAGTTTAAATGCAAATGAAGAGTTATCAAAAAATGAAATTAAGCAAATAGAACAATTAGAACTTTTTCAAAGAGCTAATATAAAAGTTTCAAAAGCTTATGATGTTGGTAGTTTATATCTACTTGATATTGTAGTTCAAGGAAATAATGACCAAGTATTTTTAACAAAAGATAAAAAGAACTTAATCCCTGGTGATGTTATAAATACAGCAACTCGTGAAAAAGTAGCTATTCCTGCTGATGTTGCATCTATTAGAGGAAAAGAAGCTTTTGTTTTTGGAAGTGGTACAGATGAATATTTCTTATTTACAGATCCTGAGTGTCCTTATTGTAAAAAATTTGAAGCTTACTTTCCTCAAATTGAGAAAAATGTAAAAATTAGAGTTTTCTTTTATCCTTTAAGTTTTCATAAAAATGCAAAAGATTTATCAATTTATGTAATGAGCAAAAAAACAAAAGCTGAAAAAATCAAAACTATGTTAAGTGTTGATGTAAATGATAAAGCTTACAAAAATAGAAAATATGCAAATGGTGAATACGAAAAACTAGAAAAAGAGTTAGCAGAGCAAATGGATGTTGCTTCTAATCTTAAAGTTCAAGGTACACCAGCTGTATTTGATAAAGATGGGAAAAAAGTTGTTTGGGTTAATTTATTAGCTAAATACGGAATCCAAGTAAAATAGATATAAATAAGTATGCAAAAAAGCATACTTATTTTACTAAAATAAAAACTTCACTATAAAATAACCTCCAATAACTAACCAAGTAAATAATACTAAAGATAAATATACAGGTTTAAATCCTACATTTTTAAACTTAGCAAAACTTGTTTCCATTCCTAAAGCTGTCATTGCCATAGTTAAAGCAAAATTATCTAAGTAGTTAATTTTTTCAACTATATTTATAGCTAATAAATCAAATGAATTAAAGGCAACTACAACTATAAACATAACAGCAAACCAAGGTATTGTGATTTTTGCTTTATTATTTGCTGTTTTATTTACAGAAGTTTTTACTATCCAAAAAGATAAGATAATCAAAAATGGTGCTAACATCATAACTCTTATCATTTTAACAATAACAGCATTTATAGCTACATTATCACCTAAAACATTTGCAGAACCAACTACATGTGCTACTTCATGAAGTGTTGCACCTATATATATTCCCATAGTTTGTTCACTTAAACCTAAAATTCCTAGTTTAAATAAAAATGGATATAAAAACATAGCAATAGTTCCAAATACTACAACAGAAGAAACAGCAATTGCACTTTTATATGCTTCACATTTTAAAACTGTTTCTGTTGCTAAAACAGCTGCTGCTCCACATATTGCACTTCCTGCACTTGTTAAAATAGTAATTTCTCTATCAAGTTTTAATACTTTTATTCCAAAGATATAGCCAATAATAAATGTACTTGATAATAATAAAAATGCAAGAAAAACACCTAAAAATCCAATATCTTGTAAGTTTTGAAAAGTTAATCTAAATCCATATAAAACAATTCCAAATCGTAAAACTGTTTTTGTACAAAAAACAATTCCTTTTTGTAAATTATTAGGAAAATATTTTTTAATACTATTTGCATAAATCATTCCAAATAAAATACCTATAATCATTGGACTTATTGCCATATCTTTGAAAAAAGATAACTCAGCAAAAAGTGTTGCACAAAGTGCAAAAAATAGAACAAATACAAATCCCATCATAATAAACTCCTTTGATTTTTTAAGTTTATCTGTATATCTTTAATTTGTAAAATATATTAAATCTATTATAATGATATATAAAATTAATAAGGCAAGATATGACATTAAAAGAATTAAACTTTTTTTATAAACTTAGTGATAATCCACAAGTAACTCAAGTTGCCCAAGAATTAGGTATTAGTCAATCTGCTATTTCTCTTGCTATAAAGTCATTAGAGAAAAAACTAGATGAACAGCTATTTGATAGAGTTGGTAAAAAACTAATACTTAATGAAAGAGGAAGATTCTTTAAAGAAAAAACTATATCTCACTATTTAGCTTTAAAAGATACTCAAAATATTTTCCAAACAAATAAATTAGCTGGTAATATAAAAATTGCATCTAGTAAAACCATCTCAAACTATTTAATGCCTGATATTTATTATCACTTTTTATCAAAATATTCTGATGTAAAATTTGATATTTCTACATTGAATTCTACAAAAATTGTGCAAAATATACTTGAGTCAAACTTAGATGTAGGACTAATAGAAATAGATATAAATCATTCAAATTTGATAAAAGAAAAACTTTGTGATGATGAACTTATTATTGTAACAAGTGATAAAAATGCACCAAAAGAGGCATTTATTGATACTATTACAAAAAAATGGATATTAAGAGAAACAGGTTCAGGTACAAAAGAGATCTTTATAAATAAGCTAGGAAAATATGCTCTAAATTTAGAAGTATTTATGCAGTTACAAGATTTTGAAGAGATAAAAACAGTAGTTTTGGATAATAAAGATACAATCACTGCAATATCAAAATTAGCTCTAAAAAAAGAGTTAGAAGATAAAAAGTTATTTCAAATAAAACTAAAAAATCTTGATTTTAAAAGAGAACTTTATATTGTTTATCATAAAGATAAATCAAAAAATCTACTTTTTAATACTTTTATTGAGTTTTTAAAAGATAAGTTTAATAGATAAATTAAATCATCTATTAAACTAAAAAATCTAATTTATTTATAATTAGTCAATAATTGAAATATAAATTTCGATTTCTTCTTCTGCTACATATTTTTCAAAATCAACAGAATATTTTCTTTTATATTCACTATTTTCATCTGCAAAATAAGCCCAGATTTTTTCCCATGTTTCTAATACAG
>NZ_JBGUES010000178.1:0-4742 GCF_041821165.1 Poseidonibacter sp.
TACAATATTACTTAACTCTTCATCTGTAATCTCTTCATTTACAAATTGTCTTATATCTAAAACTGAAATAAGATTTTCTTTATGTAAAACCATTCCTTTAAAAGGATTATTTTTATTCATATCAATTGATAATTCTAATTTATCTATTGCAATAGACTTTATTACATTTTTTGCATTTACTGCTAAAAATTTATTTCCTAAATAAAAAGTTGCTAATTCAACTGATTCTTCTGTAAATTTTTTCTTAGAGGTAGAAGAGAACTCTTTTTTATTTAAAGTACTTGTATATTCACCTATTACATCACCAATACAAATAAATACAAAACAAAAAACATCATTTTTATAATCATCTAAATTGCTTTTGTATTCTCTATATCCATTTGAAGCTCGTACCCCAACAGCATAATATTTATTTTCAAACTCAATAATTTCACTAAAAGATTCATTGTTTTTTAACTCAAAAAACTTATCATCAATATTTAAAATATTATTTATTTGAAGATTTTCATTTGTTGAAGAGATAATCTCTTTATTTTTATTTGTAAATAAAGCAAATGTTCCCTCTTTATTATTTGAATTTTCATCTTTTGGTAGTGTATCTTCTAACATAGCATTAAATTCAGGTTCTGAATCAAAAACAATTGCAATACCACCATTTATAATATTTTCATTTTTTAATGACCTTATTGCGCTTGTATAAATATATGTTGATTTATTATCATATAAATATGTTTTTTCAAACTTTGAAACTGCATACTTTGAAGTATTTTTTAAACTTAATGTAGAAGAAACCCACTCTTGTGTTAGAACTTTATCAACTAAATATTCATCTTTTTTATTTGAAACAGCAATTATTCTTCCCTCTTTATCAAATAAAATCAAATTTGGATATACAGTATATAAATCATTTATATACTCTAAAATAGAAGATATTTTCTCTTTTTTAAAATTTATTGATGAATAATCATCTAAAGCCTCTCTAAAATATGAATTTAAAGCCCACCATCTGCAATCATTTGCTCTTTCATATAAGTTTCTATCCATAATATCAATAGCTAATGAAGATAAAAACTCACTATCTTTTAAAATAGATGAGATAATAGTTTGATTTAAATTAATCAAAGAAGCATTTGCTTTAGTTCCTGTTATACCAATTTCATTTAATAATGATTTTGAGAAATCTCTATTTGATGAATTTTGTTTACTTTGTGAAATATTTCCATTCCAAATAACTCTTGCAAGATTTTCTTGAATAGTATTACTTTTTGAAAACACCTCTTTTAAGTCACTTGAAAAATGTTGTTCATTTCTCATCATAGCTTCAATAATTTCATCTTTAACATCATAAGTGTTTAATTCATTACTTAAAAAAGCATACTCTAAAGGAATCATAATATGCCCATAAAGTTCTAAACCATTAAAACCTTGATAACCATTAGTCTTTGATGTTTTAGCTAGGTAATCACGCCCTTGGAACGATACAATCTTATAAGTGTCATTTAAAACAATCTGTAATTTTGCATTTAAAGGAATATGTTCTTTATCACTTGAAGCAATTACATATCCATCTTTATCTAAAATAGTTAAAGCTTCTTTATTTTTACTATCAACTAAATTATCAAAAATTCCTTGCATTTCATCTCTAAATCTAAAACAAAGAGATAATGTTCCTAAACTTTCTGAAGTAGAATCATTCTCTTTTGTAACTTTATATGAGTAGACAAGAGATTTTTTAAACTGTGGTAAAAAGTCATGATAATCATAATCTTCAACATAATCTTCATTTGTATTTAAAACTTTTTGTAAATAATTATGATCAATTTTTTCCATATCAAATTCATCATTTAATCGAACAAGAATTCTACCTTTTGTATCTGTTAAAACAATATCAAAGTAAACAGAGTACTTTTTTACATATTCATTAAATCTATGTTTCATAGCATCTTTTAATTTATTGCTATCATCATTGTATTTTGATACATAATTGTTTATAAAAAATCTAATATCATCATCAGTTGCTAAAAAACCAATATCAGCAGTTCTTTCAAATAAATTTCTAATAAGAACATCTATTACAACTTGTGATTTAAATTTCATTTCAGCAGATACTTTTTTTACAGTTTCTTCACTTAAGTGGTTTAATAAAGTAGAAGTTAGATTTAAAAAATTTTCTTTTGTTTTTCCAATATCAATATTAATATCTCCTAATTGTCCAAGCAATGCTAGGATATCCCATGAAGAGCTTAATCGTCCTAATTCTTCTCTATATTTATCAACATCTTCTATATGTTTTATAATTGGATATAATTCTTTTTTAACATTTATACCCTTATAATTTAAAAGAGTTTGAGGCATAATAATTCCTTGTATAAATAATAATAACTAAGTTAAATTATATACAATTTATTTTATTGAGATTTTTTTTCTTTGTATATTTAATAAACTATTTTATAATAATTTTTATTTATTAGGAGTATTTGTTATTGAATCAAAAAAGTTGCTAAGATTTTTATCCCATGATTTATCAAAGATATCATGTCTTACAATTTGAGTATTTGTATTATTAGATAAGGTATAAACCAAATCATTTTTATCATTTTTATCAATAAGAACTTTTTTTATATTGTTTTTTACAGTATAACTTGCAAGTTCATTTATTTCATTAGCTTTTATATATCTTTTTTCTTTTTTATATAAATCAAGTCTAAATCGTTTTGCTAAATAATCCCAGTTTTCATCATATACAAAAATTCCAGAAAGTTCTGTTGAATAAAGTTGCCTTTTAATCTTTAAAAATTCATTATCTAGTTTATTTAAAAATCTATTATAATTATTAAAATAATTATTTTTATTCATAGGATCAATTAAAATAAGCTCTTCATAAATATTTTTAGCAATATCACGAACCAATAAAGGATCAGTCCATACATAAAGATTCTCTTTATCATCATTTTTTATTTTTTTTATTCCTGAACTCATATTAACAATTTTTAAATCAGGATTAATTTCGCTTAATAACTTTGCATAGTTTTTTTCTGAATCTAAACCAAAATGAAAATATATTTTGCTTTTTGATAATCTTTTTAAACTTGCATTTGATAACTCTTTTTCAATGGGAGTATAAGTATTTGATATTTGTGTTAAATCAATAAGATCATTTGATATTTGTTTTATAAAATATGTTTCAAAAGGATAAGAAACAAGTAGTACATTTTTTGAGAAAAGAAAAAAAGGAAATAGCAATAATAAAACAATTTTAATCATACTATTTCCTTCTTCTTATATTAACTTTTTAATTAGATTTCAGTTTTTCTAATTCTTAAGCTTAAGTCTTTTAACTGTTCAGCATCAACTGGTGATGGTGCCCCTGTTAATAAACATTGAGCTTTTTGAGTTTTAGGGAATGCAATAACATCTCTAATTGAATCAGTTCCAACAAGAAGCATAACCATTCTATCAAGACCCATAGCAAAACCACCATGAGATGGAGCTCCGTATTGAAGTGCATCAAGTAAGAAACCAAATTTCTCTTTTGCTTCTTCTTGTGAAATTCCCATAAGTTCAAATACTTTTGATTGAATTTCTTCTTTATGAATTCTAATTGATCCACCACCTAATTCCATACCATTTAATACAATATCATAAGCAATTGATTCAATAGCTTCTAAATCTGAAGTATCTTCTAATGATTTAGGCATTGTAAATGGATGGTGAAGTGCTTTTGTTTTTCCATCTTCAACTTCAAACATTGGGAAATCAACAACCCATAAGAACTCATAAGCATCAGCTGGAATAATATCCATAGTTTCTGCTAAGAATAATCTAAATCTTCCCATGTAATCCCATACAGTCTTTTTATCACCTGCACCAAAGAATACAACATCACCAACTTCAAGAGAAGTCAACTTTACAATCTCTTCTAAATCAGATTCTGAGAAGAATTTAGTTAAAGGACCTTTTAAACCATCTTCTTTCATTTGGAAGTAACCAAGACCTTTAGCTCCAAATTTTCTTACGTAATCTTCAAAACCTTTCATTTGTCTTTTAGAGAAGATATTATCTCCATTTGGACATTTAAGTGCTTTGATTCTGTTGTTTTTCTTATCTTTTGCGATATCAGCAAAAATTTCGTTTGTTGAGTTAGCAAAAATATCAATAACATCAACTAATGGCATATCAAATCTAATATCTGGTTTATCTGAACCGTATTTTTCCATTGCATCGAAGTATTTCATTCTTGGGAAAGTTTCAGGTACTGTTTTACCACATTTAGTGAATACATCAAAAATTAATTTTTCAGCAACTTTAATTACATCTTCTTGATCACAAAAAGACATTTCAACATCTATTTGAGTAAATTCAGGTTGTCTATCAGCTCTTAAATCTTCATCTCTAAAACATTTAGCAATTTGGAAATATTTATCAAATCCAGATACCATTAATAATTGTTTAAATAATTGAGGAGATTGTGGTAATGCATAAAACTCACCACCATGAACTCTTGATGGTACTAAATAATCTCTTGCACCTTCTGGAGTAGATTTTGTTAAAATTGGAGTTTCAACATCTAAGAAACCTAATTCATCTAAAGTATTTCTTACTTGAATAGCAGCTTTAGATCTTAATTGGAAAATTTCAAAAGATTTTTTAGATCTTAATTCTAAGAATCTATTTCTTAATTTAATTTCATCATTAACTTTATCATCATTTAAATCAAAAGGCATTGGTTTAGATTTGTTTTC
>NZ_JBGUES010000179.1:0-4683 GCF_041821165.1 Poseidonibacter sp.
TGCTTCAAGAGGATTACTTTTTATATATTTTTGCCAATTTTCCTCTAAATTAATATTAGAGTCTAAACTTCTTATAAACTGATATGTTGGCTCATCAATTCTATAATGTTTATTATTATGTACCTCTTCTAATAAATACCATGCTGTATTTTTAAAATAATGTTTATGTATTATAATTGAGTCTAATAATGAAACATTTAGTTTTGAAACAATAAACCAATTATCACTAAAAATATTTGCGCTCATATTAATTTACCATAAAAAGATTCGTAATGAATCAAATAAATTATGCGTTAAAATCCAAAAGATATTTTTTTCTCCGGTATCTATCTTCACAATTCCACTCATTCCTGGATGCCACCAATCTTCTTGTTTTGTATCCAATAATCCATAAGCAATGTAAACATTTCCATCTTGGGAATTAACTTCTGCTTTAGGAATAATCTTACTAATAGTAAATGCATAACTATTAAGAGGTTCACTTAATAAAATAAGCTCACCTTTTTGCCCTATTGAAGTATTATATATATCTTTTTCTGGTATTTTGATTTCTAAATATAATTCGTTTGAATTTGAAATTTGAAATATTAAATCACCTTTATTTATTGGAGAGCCAATTAGCTTTTCTCTATCTCCTTGTACAATAATACCATTAATAGGCGATTTGATTATAGAGTTTTCTATTGTATATTTAATTCTTTCTAATCTACTTATAGCTTGAGTAACTTTTGCTTTTGAAATACTCATATCAGCTAATTCACGTTGAGCCATGAATTTATTTTGTTCTTTTTGATATCTTATAATATCAGCTCGTGATTCCATTTCTTTTATTTTTAACTCATCAACATTAAGAGAAAAGAGTTTTTGATTTATATTTACTTTATCTCCTGATTGAACAAATACTTCATCAATTATCCCCATAAAAGGAGAAGTTATATACGCTTCTTTATCAGTAACTAAAACAGAGGTAGCATCAACTTCATATTTCCATGTAAAAAACATCATATAAAACATAATTAGACTTAATATCGTAACAATAATTTTTACAAATGAAGCTTTTGGAGAAAGCCAATATTTCAAATAAGATTTTGCTTTTTTTAACAAATATAGGGGTAAAGATATATCTGTCTCATAAAGATTATTAATAATTGCAGATACTTTATTTATTGTTAATCTTAATAATAAAACTTCATTTTCTGTAAATATTTTTTTATGAGAATGAAGAGTAATAGCTCCAATAATCTTCTCTTTAAATCTAAGTGGAAACGTTATTAAAGTTTTAATATTATTTTCTGCATAATATTTTCTATGAGTAATATTAACAAGTTCTGAGTCATCACAATCAATTAAAACAATATCTTCATTTTGAGAAACAGACTCATCAAAAAGCTCTAATAAAGATTCATTTATAACATGAGTTTTTTCAAATTCATCAATATGAGAGATTGAAACAAGTTCTAACTTGTTATTTTTATACATACCTAAACTTACTTTATCAAATTCAAATTTAACAGAAATATTATTAACTAAAGTATTAGCTAAAACTTTGAATTTTTTTATTTCTAATAATTCAGTACTTAAATTAAGTATATACTGAATATCTTCATTTGCTGAAATGCTATTATTAGGTTCTTGATTTGTTTGGCTTGTGTGTGTTTTTAACACATCATTAATTAATTGTGTTTTTAAAACTGTATTATTCAATTCACTTTGATTTATAAATGTAATTGTAAAAAAAACAATAAGAGATCTATCATCATCTGTTTCTAATTTAAAAGCAACTGCAATTTGATTCTGTAAATTATTAATAGGATATCTTATTTGTTCATAAGAAAAACCTCTATCATAAGCTTTTGAAGCTAGTTCAAAAGCAGAATCTTTTAGTTCAATAGGTACTTCATTATTTTGTGAAATATTTATTAAAGAAGCCCAAGAATTATCTTTTTTTTCAAATAATATTAATTCATTAGCTTTTAAAAGATAATATATATTCTGTGTATAGTGTTCCATACGATCATATTGATTAATATTACTGTATCTTATTAATCTAAGATTATTAATTAACTCACTTGCTGAAGAGTCTTTATTCTGTTCTATAATCATTTGTTAGTATTAAACTCTACATTAGCTAAAATTCCTGGAATAATAGAAAGGTCTTTATTTTCAAATTCTAATTTAACAAGAACAAGTCCACTTGAAGAATCTGCAATAGGAGAAATATATGAAATTTTAGCATTTTTTTGTATTTTTTTTGTTTCTCTTTCTATTGCAATACTTATATCTTGATTAACACTAATATTATGAACTTCTATCTCTGGAATATTAACTTCAACAAAACAAGTACTACTATCTACAAGTTCAACTACAATATCCCCTGTTCTACCTCTTTCCCCAACATCTAATATTATTTTTGTAATTATTCCATTAAAAGGTGCTCTTAATGTATAAAGTTTAAGTTTTTCATTTTCAAGTTTATATTCTATTTCTTCTAATTTTTTTGATCTTTTTAATTCATCCAAGCTACTCTTAAGTTTATAATAATTTATTGAATAACCATCTAACTCATTTTTACTAATTGATCCTGCTTCTTCATAAAGGATTTTACTTGATTTATATATATTACCAACTATTTTTAGTTCTTTTCTTAGATAGAAAAGTCTTGTTTTATCATCAACTAACACTTTTCTTCTTTGAACTTCAAGAGATTGTAGTTTATCAAAAAGCTTTAAGATACTTTCATCTTTCTTAACAAAAGAGCCTTCTTTTATATTGATTTCAGAGACTACACCATCAATAGATAAACTAAGATTAACTCTTTTTATTGGTTCTATTAAACCATTGTAAACTTTTGCATTTAAAATATTAAAACACAAAATAAATGTCACTAAAATTTTAAATAATAAATAATAAATTTTCATTATTTGTAATATTTCCTTTTTATTTTAAATTTATATGATGTTTTTCTAGTAATGTTCCCATTGCTTTATATAAAATAGCTTCCGCCACTTTTATATCTATAATACCTCTTAAGTATTTTCTTTTAGCTAAAATTGCATCTGCATAAACATCCATTAGTTCTTTTGCATTTGTTTTCCCATATTTTAACTGTAAAGTATAAACTTTTGATATCTCATTTTTTATTTCTAATGTTTTCTTTAATTCTAAAAGACGTAATTTATTTCTTTTAAGATTTTTGATTTTTAAATCAAGTTCATTTATCAGAGTATTCTTTAAATTATTTTGTTCTAACTTAACTTGTTGCAATTTAAGTTTCTGTTTCATAAGTTCTGATGATGCTTTTAAGTTCCCACCAATTGGAATACTAAAGTTAAGACCTGCATACCAAGAAATATAATCATCATTATTTACTTCTGATAAAGCTCCTGTTAAATCTTTATCAAGATTATCATTATTTATTTTTGCAACTATATCTAAAGAAGGCAATAATTGATTAGACGCATAATTTGTTCTAAGATTTGATTGTTCTATTTTATTCAAAATTATATTAAATTCAGGAAAATTTTTAAATGATGTATTTATTGCATCTTGTAATTGTGGAATTTCTATATTTTGAATTAATGGTTTATCTATTGCTTTTAGACTAATCTTATTTTCTAAAGAAGAACTATTTAATAATGACAAGATATTATTCTTCTCTTTTTCTAGCATATCTAAAGAACTAAATGCTTCCACTTTACTTGTTAAAAGTGCACTTTCAATTTGTAAAAGATTAACATGTGCCATATTTCCAGCTTTTACTTTTCTTTGAATATCTTCTTTTTGTTTGCTTATTATTTCTATTGTTTCTTTCCAAGTTTCATAAATCTCTTTAGAGCCATAAAGTTTCCAATAACTAACAACAACTTCTTCAACCAAACTCATCATATTCTTTTTATATTCTTCTTTACTTACTTTATCTTCTAGTATTGCTAAATTAATATTAGTCTCACCTATTTTAGAGCCAAAGCCTTTTAAAATAGGCTGTTTTACTTCTAAAAACAATCCATTAACATACTCTTTATCAATCCCATTATTAGAAGCATCTATTAAACTACTCTCTGTTGTATATGTTTTTGTTGAAGCACTCCATTGTGTTCCATAAATATTCAATCCTCTTATACCAATATCTGTGCTAGTTACATCTTCTTTATAAACAGATTGGTCATCTCTTGCTATTGCTTCTTGAATACTATTTTGCTTATATGTATGAGTATGTTCTACATTTACAAAAAATTCATTTTCAAAGTTTCCTTTTTCATAATTGATATCTTCTTTTTTCATATCATTATTAAGTTTTTCATACTTCATTTTTGCATTTTGTTGAACTACAACACCAATTAATTGATCAAGGCCTATACCTACTTCAGTTTTATAATTTTTATCTTGTGCATACGAAAAAAGAGCACAACAAAGTAGTATTAGAGATTTTTTATTCAAATTTATTCCTTTATATTGCTATTGTATCAGCCCAGAAATCAAACAGCCATTCATTATTATTAGAAACTGTTGTAAGATTACTTGGTTTTAAATTTATTAATTCAAAGCCTGAGAAGGCACCATTTCTTGCATTAAAACTATCTGTTATAATAACTTCTTGACCATAATAGTTTTTTGTATTTTCTTCTATATCTGTTTTTATTACTGATTGTTCAAATATTTTATTTTTACTATCTACTGCTTCTA
>NZ_JBGUES010000180.1:0-4666 GCF_041821165.1 Poseidonibacter sp.
TGATAAAAATGTCGCAAGATTCGAATAAGATAAATAATAACCTAGATAAAAATTTTAAATTAATGGCAATATCTGCTGTTGTTTTACTAATATTGTTTTTATATACAATGTTTAAAAGTAGTAATCATATTGAAGGTAATTCATATTATCTAGGTATTGTTTTTCTTTTTCTTCTTCTTTTTGTAACGATTATTATCAAAGTAAAAGAAGATAAAATCAAGGCATATTTAAATAGAAATAAAAAAGGTCAAAAAAGTGCATTTGATGCAGAACTTGTAAAATCAAAAGCAAAAGCTTTTAATGATGATTTAAATTCAAATATACAAGCAGTTAGTTCAAACGTAACATTTAAAGACATAGCAGGTATTTCAGAAATTAAAGAAGAGTTAGAAGAAGTAGTTGATTTTTTAAATGAGCCAAATAAATATTTACAACATGGAATAAAACTTCCAAAGGGTGTTTTATTAGTTGGACCTCCAGGTGTTGGTAAAACTTTAATAGCAAGAGCAGTTGCTGGTGAAGCTGATGTTCCATTTTTCTATCAAAGTGGAGCTTCTTTTGTACAAATTTATGTAGGAATGGGTGCTAAAAAAGTTAGAGAATTATTTGCTAAAGCTAAAGCTTCTGCACCTGCTATTGTATTTATTGATGAAATTGATGCAGTTGGAAAAGCAAGAAGTGGTAAATCAAATGATGAAAGAGAATCTACTCTAAATGAACTATTAACTCAAATGGATGGTTTTGATGGTGATAGTGGTGTTATAGTAATTGCTGCTACTAATAAAATCGAAGTTTTAGATGATGCACTTTTAAGAGCTGGAAGATTTGATAGAAGAGTTCATGTTGGTTTACCAAATATTGATGATAGAAAAAAGATTTTATCACTATATTTACAAGGTAAAAACCATGAATTAAATATTGATAAATTAGCTTTAGATACAGCAGGATTTAGTTCAGCTGCACTTGCAACATTAATAAATGAAGCTTTACTTTTTATGATTAAAAACAACTCTGTTATTTTAGATATGGATGCTGTTGAGATTGCAAAAAATAAGTTAGAGTTTGGAAAAAAACAGATTAAAATACTTGATGAAAAACAAAAAGAGATTTTATCAATTTATCAAGCTTCTAAGGCATTTATTTCAAAAAGTAAAATTGCATTATTTGATGAATCGGTTGAAAAACTAAATTCAACTTATCCTTCATATCATGAGTTAATTGAAAATATTAAAAGAGATTTAGCAGGTATTATTGGAGTTGAAGTAATAAAAAGAGAAAAATATGCTATTAATCATATTGATTTAGAAAGTGCTTCAAAAACTGCAAATGATATTGTACATAAATACAAAATGTCAAACTCAGTTGAAGAGTTATTAACAAATGTAAAAAATGATTTAAGAGCTGAACTTTCTCATAATGCAGAAGAGATAAATAGATTAAAAGAAATTATGATTAAACATGAGGTAATAAATATTAATGATATCTAAAAAATATTTTTCAGGCTTTTGTCTTTGTAATGAATCAGAGCTTTTTAAAGATTATTTAGAAGTCAATGATTTTACAGTTTCAGGATTTTCTTATGGTGCTATTTTAGCTTTTGAAGAAGTTTTAAACTCAAATCAAAGAGTTGATAAACTTCAACTCTTTTCTCCCTCTTTTTTCCAAACACAAGATAAAAAATTTATTAGAATGCAACTTATGTTTTTTAAAAAAGATGCAAAAGCATATTGTGATAATTTTTTGAAAAATATTGCATATCCAAATAAAGTAGATACTTCTAAGTATTTTTCGCAAGGGACATATGAGCAATTAGAAGAGTTATTAACATATAAATGGGATGAAGAGAAACTACAAAAATTAGTAGATAGGGGTACTAAGATTGAAGTATTCTTAGGCCAAAAAGATAAAATAATACAATCAGATAAAGCAAATGACTTTTTTGTCAACTTTGCAACAGTATATTATATAAAAGAAAAAGGACATATTTTATGAGCGAAAAAATTGCAAGAATAGGAATTATTACAGCTTCTGATAGAGCTAGTAAGGGTATTTACGAAGATTTATCAGGTAAAGCTATTATTGATACTTTAAATGACTATTTAACATCACCTTGGGAACCTGTATATAAATGTATTGAAGATGACCAAAAAACAATTGAAGATACTATGAAAGATTTAGTTGATAATGAAGGATGTTCTTTAGTTGTAACAACAGGTGGAACAGGACCAGCTGCACGTGATGTAACACCAGAAGCAACAGAAGCTGTATGTGATAGAATGATGCCAGGTTTTGGTGAACTAATGCGTGCTGAATCTTTAAAATTTGTACCAACTGCAATTTTATCAAGACAAACAGCAGGTTTAAGAGGTAGTTCTTTAATTGTAAATCTTCCTGGAAAACCTAAATCAATTAGAGAATGCTTAGACGCAGTTTTTCCTGCAATTCCTTATTGTATTGATTTAATGGAAGGACCTTTCTTAGTTTGTAATGAAGAAGTAATAAAACCTTTTAGGCCAAAGAAAAAATAAGCGTTTATTTTACTTAAATATGTATAAGTAATGTAAGTAAAATGTATGAATTATGTAGTTATTTTTTTAAGTGATACTAAAGGTATCAACTAAACTTAAATTACATAAATTTAGTACTTTCTTTTTATGATATTTAGCCTATTGTAATTACAATAGATGCGGAAGTCAAAAAAGAAAGGACAAATTTGAATAAAATACTTTTACCATTAGTACTAGCATTAGCTACATTTTTTATAGCTAGTTTTGCTTTTAGTACACAGCATTCTACTCTTCTTGCAATAATAGTTTTACTAGTTGTAATGTGGACAAATGAAGCTTTACCCTTAGGAGTTGTATCACTACTACCAATTTTACTTTTTCCTACATTTGATATTATGAGTACAAATGCCACTTCGCTAAATTACTCTAAATCAATTATTTTCTTGTTTTTAGGTGGTTTTATGATTGCGATTGCAACTCAAAAAACTAACTTACATAAATATGTATCAGATAAGTTATTAACACTTTTCCCAAGTACTCCAAGAGGTATACTTTTCTCTTTAGCTATTACATCAGCATTTTTAAGTTCTCTAATTTCAAATACAACAACAGCACTATTATTAATTCCTATTGCTATGTATTTAACAGACGATATGAAACTTAAAATGAGACTTGTATTAGCTATTGCTTATGGTGCAAGTATTGGTGGTATTGTTACTCCAATTGGAACTCCTCCTAACTTAATTTTATTAGGGTTTATGGAACAAAATGCAATTGAGCCAATAGCATTTATTAAATGGATTTTCTTAACAGGACCTTTAGCTCTTGTTATGTTAATTGTTATTCCTTACGTTTTATCTTTAGGTGTACAAGATTTAAAATTCGATACAAAATTAGAAGATAGAGCACATTTAAACTCAGAGCAAAAAAGATTACTATTAATCTTAGGTTCACTAGTTCTGTTACTTTTATTTAATTCAAAAATTGAGCCTTATTATTCTGGTTTAGGTTTAAATGAAAAAGGTATTTTATTAGGATATGGACTATTAATGTTCTTACCAAAAATTGGTTTCTTAACATGGGAAGATACTAAAAAAATTCCATATGAAATTATATTCTTATTTGGAGCAGGTTTTTCTATTGCAAGTGCGTTCTCAAGCACAGGCTTAGCAAATGAAATTGCTACATATTTATTAGAATTGACAAGTTTACCTACAATTCTTCTAATTTTAATTGTTGCAACAATGATTACTTTTGTTACAGAAGTTACATCAAATACTGCACTAATTTCAATAGCACTTCCAATCATATATTCATTAAGTCAAACAGCGAATATTGATACGACATTGATTTTATTTATATCTACAATTTGTGCATCGTATGCCTTTATGCTTCCAATAGCAACTCCTCCAAATGCAATAGCAATGAGTAGTGGAGCTATTAAAGTTAAAGATATGGCTAAGTTTGGTTTAGTATTTAATATTTTAGGTGTGATTGCAATCACAACAATTGCTTTACTTTACTGGCAACATTATTTATAGAATATATTAATTCTAAAAAATATAAATAACTAAAATATATAACTATATAGATGCTTCTTTGATACTTTATCAAAGAAGTATCTTCTCTATAAAATATCTAAATTCCCTCCCTTTTATCACTTTTTCTGTTAAGTTTTTACTACATTTTTATATTCAAGATAAATTATTTATAATAAAGTCATGATTTAATAACAAATAATGTAGAATAAAATCTTATTTGTGTTATTAGGAGAGAAATTGAAAAATAAATTATTAACTATTAGTTTACTAATGGTTTTATTTTCAGGTTGTGCTATTACTGAACAAGCTGTTAAAACAAAAGAGCATATTTTAACACCAGTTGATAAAAGTGTTAATTCTACTAAAAGTGGATATGAAAAAACTACTTTCTTTTTTAAAGATATGTACTCAAGTATTGAAGAAAACTTCTCTTCATTAAAATCAACAATGATTGAAAATCCTTTTGCACATTTACTTTTAAGTGATGAATATATTTTAGAAAATAGAAAAAATTTAGTAATATGGAATAGCAAAAATTATGACAATGAAAAAACTATTTTAAAAAGATATTTAAAAGAAAAAGATATCAGATTAAATTATAAAGGTTTATCTCAAGCT
>NZ_JBGUES010000181.1:0-4649 GCF_041821165.1 Poseidonibacter sp.
TGAAGTGTCAATTATAGGTTCATACTTTGTATGATACAAAGCATTACTAATTAAGTGTTTAAATTCTATTGTATTCATGAAAGAATTGTAACTAATAGAATCTTAATTTATTATGATATTGATTATCAATTTAAATTATAAATATATTGAAGCTAAAAATGAGAGTGGATAAATAAATAGATTTAAATATCTAAAGGCAAAACCCATTGGGATATTAGGTATGATTTCATTTAAATCAATGTTTTTTGATATTTTTTGCATTATTGATATTTTAAATAAAATATCGAAGAATTTTACAGCAACAATACTTATCATTAAAAAAGTATAGTTATTAAGATAAATTGTAAGAAAAATAGAATAGATAAAACTACTGTTTAATAAAAAATACAGAAAAATATTTTGTTTATATATTGAATAGTTGTTTAATAATAAGTTATGAATATTATCTGCTTTTTGCCATTTACTTTCAAAGTATTCAATAACAATAAAAAGTAAAAAAAGTGAGATTATATCCATAAGTAAACTTAACAATAAGGCAGATGCCTTATTGTTTTAGTGTTCAGTTGAAGAGAATTTGATTTTTTTGTCTTTGTATAGACCAGTTCCAACAGGAATAGTTCTACCAATAACAACGTTTTCTTTTAAGTCTTCTAACATATCCATTTTAGCTGAAATTGCAGCTTCTGTTAATACCTTAGTTGTCTCTTGGAAAGACGCAGCAGAAATAATTGAATCAGATGTAACAGCTGCTCTTGTAATACCAAGTAATAATGGTTCAGCAATTGCAGGTTCTCCACCTAATTTAATAATTCTATCATTTTCAATTTTGAATCTCTTTTTAGAAATCATATCTCCAACAATAAATTTAGTATCTCCACCATCAAGAATCGAAACTTGTCTTAACATTTGAGATGTAATAACCTCAATATGTTTATCGGCAATATTTACCCCTTGAGATCTATATACTTGTTGTACTTCAGAAACAATAAAGTAATGAAGTGCTTTTTCACCTAAAATTCTTAATACATCATGAGGTGCAACTTGGCCATCTGTTAATGCTTCACCAGCATGAACAAACTCACCTTCATGTACTAAAATCTGTTTAGATTTTTCAGATAAATATTCAGCTTTATTTCCATTTTCATCAGTGATAATAATTCTTTGTTTATTTCTTAATGGTTTACCAAATGAAACAACACCATCAAATGATGCTAAAATAGCAATACTTTTTGGACGTCTAGCTTCAAATAATTCAGATACTCTTGGAAGACCCCCAGTAATATCTTTTGATTTTTGTGTTGCTTTTGGTGTTTTACCAATAATATCACCAATTTGAACTTTTTGACTTTCTGAAACATTCAGAGAAGTTTTTGGATCTAATTGATATCTAATTAATTGATCATCTTCAGTTGCTAAAACAACTGCAGGTTTATATCCACTTGGAATATATTCATTAACAACTAATTTAGATGTACCTGTTAATTCATCAAATTGCTCAGCAACTGTAATTCCTGGAATTACATCTTCAAATGTAATAGTTCCAGATTTTTCAGCAATAGTTGGGTTTGCATATGGATCCCATTCTGCAATAACAACTTGCTCTGCTCTTTCAGGAACAGCAATAATAGATTCTTTTTCAACTTCAACATTATCATTAAGTTGAATTACAGAACCTCTTGCAATATAGTGTCTTAAAGCTTCTCTATCATCAGCATCAACGATTACAGAGAATAAACCTTTATCTGTAATAACATCACCAGCTTTAATATCTTCTCTTCTTTCTAAATAGTCACCAGTTAATTTATAATATTTAACTATACCTTTAGAACCAGAAACGATTGTAGAAGTAATAGGTGCTCCATCTTCAACTTTTAATTCAGAAGCAAATGGAATTCTGTTTGGAACATTCCAACCATCTTTAATCATTTCAACGATTGATTCGTTTTCTTCTACTTCATCATTGTTTGAATATGGTAAGTATAATTTACCTTCAATTTTACCTGAAACTCCTGCTAACTCATTAGCTTTAGCAACATCATTTTTTCTTAAGTAATATTTTTTTGATTCTTTAGCATTAGAAATTGTTACAATAATTTCTTCATGTAAAGTTTCAACTGAAACATTACCTTTAAATGGTGCATTGATTTTAGGTTCAACTAATAAAATACCTGCATTTCTTCTATTTGCAATTAAGTTAGCTCCACTTTTTGTAAGATATTTTTTAATATTGTAATATCTAATGAAACCTTCTTTATCAGCTCTTAATTCTCTTTCAGTTTGAGTTGCACTTGCAGTTCCTCCAACGTGGAAAGTTCTAAGTGTAAGCTGTGTTCCTGGCTCACCAATTGATTGAGCAGCAACAACACCTACAGCTTCACCTGGAGTTGCCTTTCTTTGCTCACCAAGGTTAAGACCATAACATTTTGAACATAAACCATTTTCTTCTTTACAAGTTAATGGTGTTCTAATTACAACAGATTTAACTTCAGCATCAGCAACAACTTTTGCATCTTCTTCAGTAATTAATGTTCCTTCTGTAAACAGAATTTCATTTGAAATAGGATCAATAATATCTTCAGCAATAACTCTACCTGTGATTCTTTCTTCTAATGCTTCAATTAATTCATTACCAGAAGAAATATCTGTAATTTCAATACCTTCATGAGTACCACAATCTTCAACTGTGATTCTTACATTTTGAGATACATCAATTAATTTTCTTGTTAAATATCCTGCATTGGCTGTTTTTAAGGCAGTATCCGCAAGACCTTTTCTAGCTCCGTGAGTAGAAATAAAGTACTCAAGTACGTTTAGACCTTCTCTAAAGTTTGAAATAATTGGCGTTTCAATAATAGAACCATCTGGCTTAGCCATAAGTCCCCTCATACCTGCTAGCTGTCTAATCTGCGCAGCAGAACCTCTAGCCCCAGAGTCAGCCATCATATAAATAGAGTTAAATCCATCTTTATCAGCTTCAACTAAGTTCATCATCTCAGAACCAAGTTTATTATTAACTTCTGTCCAAATATCAATAATTTTATTGTATCTTTCTTGCTCAGTTAATAAACCTTGAGAGAATTGTTTTTGAACTTCAATAACTTCTTTTTTAGATTTAGCAACGTGACCTGCTTTTGATTCAGGAACATTAATATCATCAATAGAAATTGAGATACCAGCTGCTGTTGCAAATTTAAACCCTAAGTTTTTTAAGTTATCTAAGAATCTTGGAGTTACTTCATATCCACCATGTTTGTAAATATAATCAACTAAAGTTCCAATATCTTTTTTCTTTAAAATTTTATTCCATAAATTCAATGGTACAAAATCAGGTAAAATATCATGAATAATTAATCTACCAACAGTTGTATGAACAACTTTTCCATCAACTTTAGATCTAATTTTTGCATGTAAATCAACTTGATCCATTTCTAATGCAATTCTTGCTTCATTTACATCTGTAAATAATTTATGCTCACCTTTAACACCATCTTTTTCTAATGATAAGTAGTAAATACCTAAAATCATATCTTGTGATGGTACAGCAATAGCACGACCAGATGCTGGTAAAAGAATATTCATTGAACTCATCATAAGAATCTTAGCTTCTGCTACTGCTTCTTGTGATAATGGAACGTGAACAGCCATTTGATCCCCATCGAAATCGGCATTGAAGGCAGCACAAACTAGAGGATGAAGTCTAATTGCTTTTCCATCAATTAATACAGGGTGAAATGCTTGAATTGAAAGTTTATGTAGAGTTGGAGCTCTATTTAGCATAATAGGATATTCATCAACTATTTCACTTAAACATTCCCAAACTTCATTAGTTTCAGATTCAATTAATCTCTTCGCTGCTTTTAATGTAGTTGCATAACCTTTTTCTTCAAGTTTTGCCATTAAATGCGGTTTAAATAACTCAAGAGCCATTTTTTTAGGAATACCACATTGGTCCATATTTAAAGTAGGTCCAACAACAATTACAGATCTACCTGAGAAGTCAACTCTTTTTCCAAGTAAGTTTTGTCTAAATCTTCCTTGTTTACCTTTAATAATTTCAGATAATGATTTTAAAGGTCTTTTATTTGCACCTTTTACTGCATTAGCTGTTTTTCCATTATCAAATAAAGCATCAACTGCTTCTTGAAGCATTCTCATCTCATTTCTGATAATGATTTCTGGTGCATCAAGTTCTGTTAATCTCTTAAGTCTGTTATTTCTGTTGATAACTCTTCTATATAAATCATTAACATCAGATACAGCAAACTTACCACCATCTAAAGATACAAGAGGTCTTAAATCAGGTGGAAGAACTGGAAGTTGAGTTAACATCATCCATTCAGGTCTATTTCCAGAATTAATAAAGTTTTCAACAACTTTTAATCTTTTAATTAAAGTTTTTCTTTTTGCTTCTGATTTAGTAGAAGCCATGTCTTCTTTAATTTGAATAAGTAATGCAAATAAATCTTGAGTTTCTAATAAATCTCTAACAATTTGTCCACCCATGTTTGCAGAGAAACCTGTGTGCTCAAATAAATCAGAAATAGTTCTATATTGCTCTTCATTTAAAATATCATGTTTTAAAACTTTTTTAGTTTTTTCATTATCATAATATGCATCACCTGCATCAGATACGATGTATGCTTCATAAT
>NZ_JBGUES010000182.1:0-4610 GCF_041821165.1 Poseidonibacter sp.
CTTATTGATACGATTGAAGAAGATTATAAAAACTGGAATGAGTTTGATAAAATACCACGAGTTGCAAGCCATGTAGATGGTGGTGTTATTGAACTTATGCCAATCTCAAATAAAGAACTATATAGTTTTAAATATGTAAATGGACATCCAAAAAACCCAAAATCAAATAAATTAACAGTTATGGCAACAGGACAACTATCACTTGTGAAAACGGGTGAACCTTTGATGTTTAGTGAAATGACACTTCTTACAGCTTTACGAACAGCTGCCACTTCTGCATTAGCTGCAAAATACCTAGCAAAAAAAGATTCAAAGATTATTGCATTTATTGGAAATGGAGCTCAAAGTGAATTTCAATATCTAGCTTTTTCTCATGTATTTGATATAAAAGAGATTAGATACTATGATGTAGATATAAAAGCTATGCAAAAAATGGCAAAAAATCTTAAAAACTATGATGTTAAACTTACTGCTTGTATTGATGCAAAAGATGCTGTACAAGGTGCAGATATTATTACAACTATGACAGCTGATAAAACAAATCAAACAATTTTATATAAAGATATGATTACAAAAGATGTTTTTATAAATGCAATTGGTGGAGATTGTCCTGGTAAAACAGAATTAAAAAAAGATTTAGTAGAAAGTTCAACAGTAGTAGTAGAGTTTTTAGAACAATCAAAAATAGAAGGAGAAATCCAACAATTAGATGATGACTATACTTGTCCTGAACTTTATGAGATTCTTAGAAAAGAAATAGATTTAAATGTAAGTAAAGATGGCACTATTATCTTTGATTCAGTTGGTTTTGCTCTTCAAGATTATTCAGTTTTAAGACTTATATATGCTTATGCAAAAGAGTTAAAAATAGGTAGTGAGTTAAATCTAATACCAAATATGAAAGATGTTAAAGATTTATATAGCCTAGTAAAGGATTAATATGAAAGATTCATCACGATTTATAAAAATACTAAAAGTTTATTCAGATATAGCAGGAAGTAAAAGAGGGGCAAGTTTAGGTATTGATGCGTTAATGGAATCAAGCCAAGATATAGGTTCAAGATATTTTAAAAAATATAAAGCAGAATCTGTAATAACAAATAAACTATTAGAAAATGAATCTACAAACTTTCCTCATGCAAAATACATAGATAAGGTATATGATGTAGTAAAAGATGTAGCATTTAGAATTAAAGAGTTTAGAGAAGAGAAACTTTTCCCAATAGTTTTAGCAGGTGATCATGCAAGTAGTGCTGGTACAATGCATGGTTTAAAAATGGCACATCCAAATGATGAAATAGGGGTAGTGTATATAGATGCTCATGCTGATATTCATTCTCCTTATACAACATCATCTGGAAATATACATGGTATGCCACTTGCAATTGTTACAAAACTAGATAATAAGAAATCAGCAATTAATCAATTAAGCCAAGAAGAGATAATTTATTGGGAAAAGATAAAAAATCTAACAGGAAAAGAAGCTTCTATAAAACCTGAGAATATAGTCTTTTGTGCATTAAGAGATTTTCAAATAGCAGAAGAGAATCTAATAAATGAATATAATATTAAAAAATACTCAGCTAAAGATATTACATATAGAGGTATTAAAAATATTGTAGATGAGATATTTGAAAAACTAGCACATTGTAAACATATTTATGTATCTTTTGATGTAGATAGTATAGACCCTTTATATTTACCAGGAACTGGAACACCAAGTGAAAATGGACTTAGTTTTGAACAAGCTTTGCAGTTAAATATGCAATTAATTAAAAATAAGAAAGTATGCTGTTGGGAGATAGCTGAAATAAATCCTAAATTTGATGAAAATAGTAGAGGAACAAATGCGATATTTAAGATACTAGAGCAAGTAACAAAAATGTTAATACACAGATACTAATATTTACAACTCTTATGCTATAATACGCGCTATTAAAAAAATAAGGTTCTTTAAATAATGGAAATACCAGAAATAAAAACACAAAAATTTATAGTTAAATTTTTCCCTGAAATAATGATAAAAGGCCCATCTGCAAAAAGACAAATGGTAGGGCAACTTTACAATAACATTGTAAAACTATTAACAAGAATATCAGAAGATATTAATGTAAAAAAATTCTTTGACAAAATAGAAGTAGTATGTCCAATAGAGGTAGTTTCAGAAGTAAGAATAAAACTATTAGAAACACCAGGTATTGAGCAAGTACTTGAAGCACTTCAATTTGATAAAATAAATACACTAGATGAAATAAAAACTATAGTAAATGAAACTATGGCAAAAGAAATCGAAGGTAAATCTTTTGTAATAAGAGCAAAACGAACTGGAACACATGATTTTAAATCTACAAATATAGAACAAACTGTTGGTGGATATATGTTAAGTAAGAAAACTTCAAAAGGTGTTGATTTACATAATCCTGAAGTTACTATTAATCTTGAGCTTGTTCATAATCAATTAAATATTATTACATGTAAACATAAAGGGCTTGCAGGTTTCCCTTTAGGTACACAAGGAAGTATCCTTTCACTAATGTCAGGTGGATTTGATTCAACTGTTGCATCATATCTTACTATGAAAAGAGGAATGAAAACTCATTTTATTTTCTTTAACTTAGGTGGAGTAGCACATGAGATTGGAGTTAAGCAAGTAGCTTTATATTTATGGAGTAAATTTGGTTCATCTCATAGAGTAAGTTTTATATCTGTACCTTTTGATGATGTTGTAACTGAAATATTTAGATCAACTCATGAAACATACATGGGTGTAACACTAAAAAGACTTATGTTAAAAGCATCTGAGAAAATTGCTGATGAAATGGGAATTGATGCCTTATTAACAGGTGAGAGTGTTGCTCAAGTATCAAGTCAGACATTAAGAAACTTAGCGTTAATTGACCAATCAACTAATAAATTGATTTTAAGACCATTAGCAACTATGAATAAACCTGATATTATTGATATTGCACATAAAATAGGTACTAAGCATTTTGCAGAAGCAATGCCTGAGTATTGTGGTGTAATATCTAAAAATCCAGTTGTGCATGGTTCTTATGAAAGAATGGAAAAAGAAGCTAAGGCATTTGATTATAGTGTTTTAGATACAGCTGTTCAAAATGCTCAAAAAATTTATGTTGATGAAATCGTAAATGATGTAAAAGACATAGGAACAATGGAAGAGGTAAATGACCTTTCAAGTGGAAATTATACTGTTATTGATATTAGACAAGGTGATGCTTGTATAGAAACATCTGTTGAAACTATTAAAATTCCATTTTATAATCTAAAAAAAGAATTCAAAAAACTTCCACAAGATAAAGAGTATTTATTTTATTGTGATAAAGGAATTTTGAGTCAACTTCATGCACAATATTTAAAAGATGCAGAAGGTCGTCAAAATATTAAAGTTTATAGACCTTTATAAGTTATACAATTTATCGATGAGGTAAATTAATTACAAGAGTTAAACTAAAACTCTTGTGAAATAGTAGGAGCAAAGGCTTTTGTTCCTACACGTACTTTCTGTCCAATTTTTAACTCTTTTGCTTCATCTTCACAAAGTACAACTTCAACTAATTGTGAAGCTATAGAAATAATAGCAATATAAATAACATCAGTTTTAACAATATCAATCAATTCCCCTTCAAATGAGAACTTTTGAGAACCTGAAGTTTTAAGAAGTACATCTTTTGCTAAACCATCATTTATAACTTTTCCTTGCTCTAATACAATCACACGATTTGATAATCTGTAAATCTCACTAGGGTCATGGCTAACCATAATAGTAGTAGTTTGAAACTCTTTATGTAAAGTAAGAATTTCATTTTGTAGTTTTGTTCTCATATATGGATCAAGTGCTGAAAGTGGCTCATCTAATAAAAGTAGTTTAGGACGATTCATCATAGCACGACATAAAGAAACTCTTTGTTTTTGTCCACCACTTAAACTCTTTGGCATTCTTTTTGCTAGTTCTTTTAATTCTGTTAGTTCTAAAAGTTTATTGCAAAGAGTTTTGTCTTTATTTACATATAAAAGATTTTGTTCTACGCTCATATTGTCAAATAAGGCATAATCTTGAAATACAAAACCAATTTGTCTTTTTTGTATAGCAAGAGAAAACTTCTCATCAAGCCAAAGTTCATTATCAATTTTAATAATTCCGTCTGCTGTTTCTAATCCTGCAAGAATTCTAAGTAAGGTTGTCTTTCCACTACCACTAAGACCGCTTAGCGCTACAAAATCACCTTTTTTGATATCTAGGTTTACTTGTAGGTTCATAACTCCTGCTGAGCCATGAAGGGCTTTATTTATATTTATACTTATCATTTAAACTGTTAGAGTTGACCAAATATCGTCATTTTGTAAAGCTTCATTTAAAAGCTCACCCGTATGATTGCATACAATACCACTTTTTTCTAACTTTTTAACAGCATTGTACTCTTGCGCACATACAATACATGAAGAAAATTCTACGCCATCTTTTTGTATTTCATTTACTTTTTTTCTAATTTTTTTAGATTTTATAACAGTTTTAATAGATGCACCCCAAAACATAATATGCACACGTTTCCAATATCCTCTAGGAATAGAAACACCACCATAAAGTAATG
>NZ_JBGUES010000183.1:0-4560 GCF_041821165.1 Poseidonibacter sp.
GTAAGTTTAGGACATATACAAAGGGGTGGGAATCCAAGTGTTTTTGATAGACTTATGGCAAATGAATTTATAACATTATCAATTGATAAATTGCTTACAGAAAATACAAAATCAGTTATTATTTATAAAAATTCATCATTTCAATTTAAACAAATAGAAGATTTATCAGATAAAACTCCTACAATTAATCCTTTTTTATTAAAACAATTAGAAAAAATGATTAAATAAAATTAATATCTAATTATACTTAGACATAGTTTTAAGTATAATACGATTTCTTAAAATAATACTAATAAAAGACAATACTAAAATGACAAATGAACAATATAATATAGAAATAGAAAAATTAATTAAATGGGCTCATGCATATTATGTAGATGATAATCCACTTGCAAGTGATGAAGAGTATGATTTATTAAGTAGAGCTTGTTTATCTTATGAACAACAAAATCCAGAACTTTCACATCCAAACTCTCCAAATAAAAGAGTTGGTGGTTTTGTACTTGATGGATTTAATAAAGCTTCTCACTTAAGCAGAATGTGGTCACAAGAAGATGTTTTTAATACAAAAGAGTTAGAAGATTGGATAAATAGAGCTAAAAAAGTAAATACAAATTTAGAGTTTTACTGTGAACCAAAATTTGATGGAGCTTCTTTAAATCTTATTTATGAAAATGGTTTATTAAAACAAGCTATTACAAGAGGTGATGGAAGTGTTGGTGAAGATATTACAAATAATGTAAAAACAATACACTCTATTCCTTTACAAATAGAAGAAAAATCACTTTTAGAAATAAGAGGTGAAATTGTAATTAAAAAAGCAGATTTTGAAAAAATCAATGAACAAAGAATTAAAAATAATGAAGCACTTTTTGCAAACCCAAGAAATGCAGCAGCTGGAAGTTTAAGACAATTAGACCCAAGTATTACAGCTAAAAGAAAACTATTTTTTAATGTTTGGGGAGTTGGTGAAAATAGCTTAGAGTTTACTAAAAATTCTTTAATGATGGATTATATTTATTCACTAGGATTTGCAAAACCTCCTATGCAAACTCATACAAAAACAGTTGAGGGAATAGAAAAACTATATCATGAAATAATTGCAGCAAGAGATAGTATTGAAATGATGCTTGATGGAATGGTTATTAAAATTGATGATTTAGAAACACAAGAAGAGTTAGGTCATACAGTTAAATTTCCAAGATATTCTTGTGCATATAAATTTCCAGCAGTTGAAAAAACTACAAAAGTTGTAAATATTATCCAACAAGTAGGCCGAACTGGTGTTATCACTCCTGTTGCTCTTGTAGAACCTACTTTAATTGATGGTTCAACAGTTGAAAGAGCATCTTTACATAATTATGATGAAATTGCTAGATTAGATTTACGAATAAACGATGAAGTAATTATTATTAAAAGTGGTGATATTATTCCAAAAATTACTAAGGTTTTTCATGATAGAAGAACTGGAAGTGAATTAGAGATAAAAAGACCAACACAATGTCCTCAATGTAGCAGTGAGTTATTAGATGAAGGTACTTTAATTAAATGTCAAAATCTTGACTGTCCTAGTATAGTTGCTAACTCTATAATTTATTTTGCTAGTAAAAACTGTATGAATATTGATGGTTTAGGAATTAAAATTGTTGAACAGCTTGTTCGTGATAAAAAGATTTATGATATTTTAGATTTATATGCTTTAACTTATGAAAAACTTGAAAACTTAGAAGGTTTCAAAGAGAAAAAAATAAATAATCTTTTAAACTCAATTGAAAAAACAAAAGGTACTAGTTTAAATAGAGTTATTAATGCTCTTGGAATTGAACATATTGGAGAAGTAGCTTCTAAGCAAATATGTCTAGAGTTTGGATTAAATGTTATTAATATAGATATTGATTCACTTCTTGCACTTGATGGTATTGGTGAGCAAATGGCTAAATCATTTACAGAGTTTATGAGAGTAAATAAAGAGATAGTTTTAAAACTATTTGAAATCATAAATCCACTTGTAGAAGAAAAAGTTCATGTTGAAGAGAATGAGTTTAAAGATAAAACCGTAGTTCTAACTGGAACAATGAGTGTAAGTCGAGGACTTATTAAAAAACAACTTGAAGCACTTGGAGCAAAAGTAAGTTCATCTGTATCTAAAAAAACTGATTATCTTATTTATGGTGAAGATGCGGGAAGTAAATATGATAAGGCTGTTTCACTTGGTGTTGCAACTTTAACAGAAGATGAAATGAATAAAAAGATTTAAGAGATAAAAAAATGTTACTTTTTTATATATTTTAAATAATCTACCCTATTCTTGTAGACATTTGTGCAAATACAATGAAGTTTTATTTTATAATACTTCAAATATTACAATTATCATAATAAGGCAATAATAATGAGCGAAGAAATAAAAAGAGAAAAATCATTAACTATGACAATGTTAATGACTCCAGATAAAGCTAACTTTTCTGGTAAAAATGTTCACGGTGGTGAAATTTTAAAAATGTTAGACCATGTTGCGTATGCTTGTGCAGCTAGATATACAGGTATGTATGCAGTAACTTTATCTGTTGATATGGTATTATTTGAAAACCCTATTAAAATTGGTTCATTAGTAACTTTCCATGCATCTGTTAACTACACAGGTAGAACATCAATGGAAATTGGTATTAAAGTTATTTCAGAAGATATTAAAGATCACACAATTAAAAATACTAATGTATGTTACTTTACAATGATTTCAGTTGATGAATCAGGTAAACCAACTCCTGTTCCAAAATTAGATCCACAAACAGAAGATGAAAAAAGAAGATATAACGATGCTATTTCTAGAAGAGAAGCAAGAATGTCTTTAAGAAATTCTAAATAATCTAAAATTATTTAATAAAAAAAAGGGATGCTTAAATAAGCATCCCTTTTTTTATATCTAAATTTTTGAATCCTAATATTTCTATTAGAATTCAAATAAAAGTATTACTACTTAGCTTTACTTTCAATATACTCTTCATAAGAACCTTTGAAATCAACAATTGATCCACCTGGTTGAATTTCAATAATTCTATTTGCATAAACATCTAATAATTCCCTATCGTGAGAAACACAAACAACAGAACCTGGGTATGCAAGAAGTCCTTCACCTAAGGCAATAATTGCTTCTAAGTCAAGGTGGTTTGTAGGCTCATCAAGAACCATAAAGTTTGGTTGCTCAAGCATGATTTTAGAAAGCATCATTCTATGTTTTTCCCCACCTGAACAAGATTGAACTTTTTTCTCTTGCTCTGTACCATTAAATAGCATTCTACCTAAACAGTTTCTTATTTCTGCAATATCAGCATCTCTATCAAATCCTCTTAACCAATCATATAAAGTCATTTCACCTTGGATTAAGTCAGTAGCATTTTGTGGGAAATAACCATTTTGAATAGTTGCACCCCAATGAACTTCACCAGCATCTGGTTTCATATTTTCTACCATAATTTCACAAAGAGTTGTTTTACCAATACCATTTGCTCCAATAATAGCAATTTTATCATCTTTTTCAACAGTAAAAGAGATATCATTTAATACAACTTCACCATCAAATGATTTAGAAACATTTTTAACAGATAGTAATTCTTTACCTACTTCTCTTTTTTGTTTAAAGATAATAGATGGGTCTCTTCTACTTGAAATCTGAATAGCACCAACGTCTAATTTATCAAGTTGTTTTTGTCTTGAAGTTGCTTGTTTTGCTTTAGAAGCATTAGCTGAGAATCTTGCGATGAATTTTTCTAACTCTTCTTTTTCTTTAAGTTTTTTATTTACATCAGTTTCATTTTGTTTTGCAATTAATGTAGAAGCAATATACCAATCATCATAGTTACCTGAGAACTCTCTAATTTGTTTGTAATCAACATCTAAGATATTTGTACAAACAGCATTTAAGAAGTGTCTATCATGTGAAATAACTACCATAGTACCATCATGGTGTTGTAATCTATTTTCTAACCAACCAATTGTTTCAATATCAAGGTTATTTGTAGGCTCATCTAAGAATAATACATCAGGTCTTGGGTATAAAACTTGTGCTAATAAAACTTTAAATTTATCTCCACCTGTAATAGTTGACATTAATTCACCTTGCTCAGCAGCAGGAAATCCTAAATCTTCTAAGATTTTAGTAATTTTAATATCATATTCATAAGTTGGATCTTCTTCACAACAAATCATTTCTAATTCACCAAGTCTATCACCAATTTCATCAGTGTACTCTTCTAAGTAAAGTTTCTCTTTTTCTTTAATTGCATCATAAAGTCTTTTATTTCCTAAAAGTACTGTATCAAAGATTGAATACTCTTCATATGCAAATTGATTTTGTCCTAAAGTTCCAACTTTTTTACCATTTTGAACTTGAACTTCACCCTCTGTTGCTTCTTCAATTCCTGATAAGATTTTCAAGAAAGTTGTTTTTCCAGCACCATTAGCTCCAATTAGACCGTATCTTTTTCCTGTGTCTAATTTTAAGTTAATGTCTTGAAATAAAACTCTTGAACCATATGCTTTTTTTAGTTTTACAGTTTGAACCAT